>JAEEKO010000006.1 GCA_016282415.1 Caryophanales bacterium
CCACAATTATTTGATTTAAAAGCATTCGTTGAAGAACATCGTAAAACAGAAATGCCTTCAATGCCTCATCCAGGAATGGGTATGGGACCAGGATTTGGTGATAACTTTAATCCTTTTGGTGGTGGAAAACCACAATCTCCACTTGATTTCGATAGTATGATGAAAGATATTGAAAAACGTATTAAAGAAATTGAAGAAGAGGAAAAGAAGGAAGCCGAAGCTAAAGCAAAACAAAATGAACTAAATGATGATATCAGAATTCCAGACATTAAAAATGACTTTAATACCGTTAATGTTAAGAATATTGATCAACTTGAACAAGATTTAACGCCAATTAACATTTATAATGAACCAGTTTTACCTAAGGAAGAAAAGGTTCCCGAAGTTAAACCTGAACCAGTTTCAATTCCTACTCCAATAAAGGAAGAAAAGCCAATTATTAATGTTGATTCTGATAGTGTTATAGTTAATGAAAATGTTGTTACAGATGACGAATTCTTTGATGACTTTTTTGGTGATGATGAATAATCATCACTTTTTTTTGATTAATTTATATGATAAAATAATTATGTGATAAATATGAAAGAATGGATAATGAATTTATACAGTAATTTAGAAACATTTATTTTAAGTATTGGTTACTATGGAATATTTGTTTCAACTATAATAATTGTTTTTGAATCAATTATTCCAATTATTCCAGTTGGAGTCTTTTTCGCATTAAATTGTATGATTTTAGGAAAAATTCCGGGATTAATTTTTTCATATATCGGAACAATTATTGGATGTATGCTTTCATTTTTATTAGTTAACAACTTTTTAAAAGATCGTTTCACAAGAATATTGAATAAGAGTAAGAATGGTAAGAAGGTTATTAATTTTGTTAATGGTGCTAATCTAACCAGTTTAGCGGTAATTATGGCTATTCCTTTTGCACCAGCATTCTTAATTAATGTAGCAGCTGGATTATCTGATAAGGTTAATCGTAAAACCTTCTTAATAGCATTATTAATTGGTAAAGTCTTTTTAATATACTTCTGGGGATTCATTGGTGTTAGTTTAAAAGACAGTATCAGTAATCCAATAGTATTATTAAAAATTGGAATTATGATTGTAATTGCTTATTTAGCAAGTAATATCGTAAATAAAAAGTTAGGAGTTAAATAATATGGAATATATAATTATTAGTTTATTAGGAATTATTATTATCTTAATGATTATTCTTTTATTTAAGAAAAAAGATTCAAAGGACGATATTGAACGTTTAGGGCGTTTTGAAACTAATATTATGAAAGAAATTAGTGATTTTAAATTTGATTGTTCTAAGTTAATGAATGATGATTTCTTAAAGATGAATGAGTTAATTGCAAAACAAATTAAAGAACTAGATAATAAAGTTAATGAACGAATTGATAAAAATTTTGATAAAACTAATAAAACCTTTAATAATGTTTTAGAACGTTTAACAAAGATTGATGAAGCTCAAAAGAAAATTGATAGTTTATCAAGTGATATCGTGTCATTACAAAGCGTTTTAACCGACAAGAAAACTCGAGGTATTTTTGGTGAAGTAAATTTAAATTATATTTTAGTTAGTATTTTCGGTGATAACAATAAACAAATATATGATATTCAACATAAGTTAAGCAATGGAATGATTGCAGATGCGACAATATTTGCACCAGATCCTTTAGGTACAATTTGTGTTGATTCAAAATTTCCGCTAGAAAATTATGAACGTATGACGGATCGTAATTTAAGTAAGGAACTACGTGATGCATCATTGAAGTTATTTAAGAGTGATGTCAAAAAACATATTGATGCAATTAGCACAAAATACATTATTCCAGGTGAAACTAGTAACGAAGCAATTATGTTCCTACCAGCTGAAGCCATATTTGCTGAAATAAATGCATATCATCCTGACTTAGTTAAGTATGCTTATGAACATAAAGTATGGATTTGTGGGCCAACTACTTTAATGGCAACTTTATCAATTATTGGTATGATTCTAAAGAACTTAGAACGTGATAAATATACTAAGGTAATTCATGATGAATTAAATAAATTAAGCTTCGAATTTGATCGTTATCGCGAACGTTGGAATAAATTATCAAAGAGTATAGATACTGTATCTAAAGATGTAAAAGACATTCATGTTACAACTGATAAGATAACGAAACGCTTTGATTCGATTAATCATGTTGACCGTGCGTTAATTGCTGATCAAAATGATGAAGAAGAATAAAACTTCCTTAATAGGAAGTTTTTTAATGGAAATAAATAATAATAAATATTACTAGTAATAAGCAATAGACAGAAAAGTACCATAATTTATTATTTTTAATTTGTTTAATTAACCATTGATAAGAAAAGTAAGTAGTAACAAAGGTAGTTAAAAAACTAATTCCATATAGTATTAATAATGAAGAATCAATATTAATAAGATAGGGAATATCGATTATGATACTTGCTAAACTGACCGGAAAATATAACATGAAAGTATATTTAATTGCGTCATCTTTTTTGATATTTAATAGTAATAATATGGTTAAAACCATTCCACTACGACTTATTCCTGGAAGCATAGCAATAGCCTGAAATAAACCAATTACGATCGCTTCTATTACCGTTATAGTAGTATCTTTTCTATTGCCTTTTTTAAAATTTGCAACTAATAAACTAACGGCGGTTATGATAAAGGCAATAGTAATCATTGTAATGCTATTTAGGTATTTATCAATGATGTCTTTTAATAGGAAGCCAATAATGAAAGTGGGGATGCTACTGATTATAATTCTTAAAAAATAATTATAATCAGTTTGGTATTTTTCTTGTTTCTTAGTAATAAAGAAGTAGGTATTTACTAGAATCTTTTTGATATCTTTAAAATAAATAATCATTATGGCTAAGAAAGACGCAAAGTTGAGTAGAACTAAGAATTCAATATCATTAAAAAGATTGGTATTAAATATTGCTTTAAACAAAGTTATATGACCACTACTTGAAATTGGTAATGGCTCGGTAAATCCTTGGATTAATCCAAATATAATGTAGATTATTAGCTTAATCATAATGTCACCTAGTAATATATATTCACTAATGTAATATAAATTACTATGAAAAAGATGCTATTTAATCTTATATTGTTAATTGTTTTATCCTTTTTTATAGCAATACTGTTGGTTTCGATAAGTCATTATTTAATTTACCATTCTTTTATTGCTTATATTGGTTATAATTTAAAAAATGGTGTTATTGAAATAATTATAATTACTTTTGGAACATTAGTAGGTATAAATCGCCAATAATTGTTAAGAATATTAGTGAGGAGATAAAAATGAAAAAAATAATTGTGGCGATTTGTTTAATTTTGATAATGTGTACTTGTGGTTGCGGAAACATGAGTGCCAAGCGAGCGGTGATTAATTATTTAGATAATTATCGTAATTATTCTGATGATGTAAAAAATAATGTTGAAAAAGTAATGGAGGATTTATCTCTTACTGACTCACAACGCGAGATGTATCAAAAAATATTTAAAAATCAATATGAAAATATGACATATAAGATTTTAGATGAAAAATATGATGGTGATAATTGTGATGTTTTAGTTCGCGTAACAGTTTATGATTTATATACTTCCCAAATGAATGCAGAACAGTATCTAAATGATTATCCGGATAATTTTATCGTTGATGGAGTTAAAGATACAGTAAAATTTCTAGATTATAAATTAGAACAAATGCAAAACCAAACAGATACCGTAGACTATGAAATAACCTTTAAAGTAAAAAAAGAAAATCATAAGTGGGTTGTTGTGCAGCCATCAAGCGATGATTTGGCAAAATTAAATGGAACATATTCAAAATAAATAAAGATTTTCTCTTTATTTTTTTTTGCATTTAAGATATAATAAATATATGGTAGATAATAGGATAGGTGATGTTATGGTAACTGATTTTGATTTTGAAGAACTACTAGAAAAATATAATAATAATTCAGATCGTGTATCTGAAGTTGAAGCAGCTTTAGAAAAATACTACGAATCAATGAAAACGTTACAAGATAGTGCGGTTATATTGGGTGATAATCAACTTAATGATTTATTAGAAGAATACAAAAAATTAGATATTAATAAAATGCCTAACCGTATAATTCAAGTTGATGGTGCTTTAAAGGCATATAATGAATTTATGAAAGAATTACAGGAATGTGCTGCTGAATTACGTGATATTGAAAAAACAATAAGTGAAAATCCTAAAAAAGCTTTTGTACTAGCTTCACGTATTATAGAAATACAAACTAGAATGAAGGCCATTAGTGAAGAAGCCGATAAATGTTTAAGTGTAATAAATAATGAAAATAGCTTGGATAAAGTTGTTAAAGAAGAAATAGTTGAAAAGGTTGAAAAAACCAATGAAACTATACAAAAAGAGAAAAAAGAAGCAATCAAGAAAGCTGATAATACAGTAAAGAAAGCTAAATCTAAAAAAACAGCTATTAGCAAAATGAGTAGATCTGAACTATTAGAAGTATGTAAGGAACATAACTTTAAATGTAAAGGTTTATCTAGATTATCAAAAGAGGACTTAGCAAAATTCGTTAAAGCAAGTTTAAAAAATGAAAAGAAAAATGCTGCTCCTGTTAATCCAGTTCCTAATGAACCAGTAAAGGTTGAAGAATATAATAAACATATTTTCCATGCTGTACCTGGACCGAAAGTAGATTTCACAAAAGAAACTGAACCTTTATTCAAGAATATAGATAAATATGATGATGAATTAAATAAAATGCGTGCTGAAGAAATTAAAGCAGCCAAGAATCCTAGCGAATTAGCTGGAATGGGAATTCAACCATTTGAAGTTAAAAACAATGAAGTTACTAAGGTTGAGCCAAAGAAACATAAAGTAGTAGCAATTAATAAAGTTCCAAAAGAAACTGCTACCAAAGTATTTGGATTATTAAAAAGCGGTAAAGCTAAAATCGCTGAGTTTGGTAAAAAAGCCATCGATTTTGTAAAAGATAAAGCTACGGTAGTTAAAACCAATCTTACTGAAACTAAAGATTTTGCAGTAGAACATATTAAAACTGGTGCTGAAGCTGCTAAAAACAACTTTGCTGAATTCAGTCAAGATATGAAAGCAAAAGCAACTACTTTCAAGGACAATGTTGCTTATGAAGCAAAACAAACTGGTGAAGTATTTAAAGATTTTTCAGAATCAGTTGTTATGATGGCACAAGATGTTCCAGATGATATTAAAAAAGCTAAAGAAAGCGTAGCAAATAGCATGGCTAAACCGGTTAATGCCGTAAAAGGTTTTGCTAACAATGTATCTGAGAAAGCTACAGAGTTTAAAGCTGCAGCAGCTGAAAAGGCTGAAAGCATTAAAGAAAATGTGACTGGAACTAGACCTGTTTATTTAGATGAAAGAGCAGAGCAATATAAAGATTATGAAAATATATCTAATTCAGATAAGCCAAAATTTGATTATAAATTAGCGGCAGAAATAAATAGAATTTTGGCTAAGAGCAATATAAATCAAGAAGAGAATCATAGACATTTGGCATAATAGTGAAGGAGATAGTGGATTATGGATAGATTAGAAGCAATTACATTAGAAAACGATTTACAATATGTTATTATTAGTACCCTTAATCATCATGATAATGCCTATATATTAGTTGCTAATATTACAGATAATGAACCAAGTGAAGAGTTAGAAATATTTAAAGCTACTCAAGGAAGCGATGGTTTAAAAGTTGAAGATATTGTTGATGAAGCTACATATAATGAAGTAAAATCAATATTTGATGAAAAACTTAAAAAGTTTGCTGAAAATAATGCTTAATTAAGCATTATTTTTTTTTAGCAGTCATATATATTACTTGATGAATATGAAAAATATAGTAATTATTTTAATAGTTTTATGGATAACTATACCATTAGGAATTAAAGCCGAAAGTTCAGAATGTTATATTGTCATGGATGCTAATAACAATCGGGTATTGGACGGCAAAAATATAAATAAAGAAAAACTAATTGCATCAACTAGTAAAATCATGACCGCTATTATTGTTATTGAAAACTTTGATTTAAATACTGAGGTCATTGTTGATGATAGCATTCTAAAGTCTTATGGGAGTAGTATGTATTTGACTCCTGGAGAAAAGATAAAGGTTATTGATTTATTATATGGGTTAATGCTTAGAAGTGGGAATGACGCAGCGATGGTTTTAGCTAATTTATCAGGATCGATGGAAAACTTTAGTAGCATTATGAACCAGTATGCCCACAAGATTGGTATGAATCATACCAACTTTATAAATAGCAGTGGACTAGAAAACGAAGCGGGAATTGGTAATACTTCAACGGTATATGATATGGGATTATTAATGAGTTATGCTATAAAAAATCCTATTTTTTTAAAGATTGCCGGAACTAAATATTATAGCTTTAAAAGTGATAGTAAAAACTATAATTTAAAAAGCAAAAATAAATTATTATTTATGGATAAGCGAGTTATTGGTGGAAAAACAGGTTATACCATGAAAGCTAAAAGGACGTTAGTTACCGCTGCCCAAAATGGTAACAAAAAAATTATAGTTGTTACCTTTAATGATGGTAATGATTTTAATGATCACTTATTTTTTTATAATAAATTTTTTAAAGAATATAATGTTGAAAATGTATGTAATAATATTCCACAAGTATCCGATCCTCTAAATTTATATGATGGCTTTTCATTTGAATATAATGATGAGTGCAATATTTTATTATCAAAGGAAGAGTATAAAAGGATAAATGTTAATTCCATATTATTTAATGGTATAAATAAGAAAGAGGGAGCAACCGTTGGTGTAATAAATATTGCGCTAGATAAGGAAGTAATCTTTCAAAGTAAGATTAAATTAGGTCCAAAAAAAACATTGTGGAATATTATTAAAGGATGGCTATATGGTTAATATTTTATGGTCATTATTGATAATAATTGGAATAGTATACAGTTTTGTTAGTGGTCAAATCACTAATATTAATGATTATATATTAAAAATTGGAAGCTCAACACTTGAATTATTGATGATTACAATTCCGCTCTTAATAATGTGGATGGGGTTATTGAATATTGCTGATAAAACCGGGCTTTTAGCGATGCTATCTAAAAAGATAAGAATTATCCTAAAACCACTTTTTCCTAAGATAAAAAATAATAAAGCTTTAGATTATATTGCTTCAAACGTAATTGCTAATATGTTTGGATTGGGTAGCGCAGCAACTCCGTTTGGACTCAAAGCGATGGAAGAACTGCAAAAAGAAAACAATAATAAAGAAATTGCTAGTTCATCAATGATTACCTTTTTAGTCTTAAATACCAGTGGGGTCACAATTATTCCCACTACTGTTATATCGTTAAGAATGATGTATGGCAGTATTAATCCCAGCCAAATTATTATAACGTCATTAATAGCTACCATAATTGCTTCTACTATTGGGTTATTAATCGATTACGTGATTAGGAGAATAAACAATGATAATTAATCAGTTAATTATTCCTTTATTAGTAGTTATTATCATTGGATTCGGACTGTTAAAAGGTCATGATATATATAATTTATTTATCGAAGGATGCAAGGATGGAATAAATATTGCTATTAAAATAATACCACCTTATTTTGCAATGATATTTGCTATTAATATATTTAACGGTTCAGGAATTATTAACTGTATTATTAATCAATTAGCTTTTTTACCAAAAAGTATTCGTTTGGTAATCCCAATGGCTTTGATAAGACCAATTTCTGGTACTGCATCATTGGCAGTTTTAAACCAAATTCTAAGTTATTATGGACCGGATTCCCTTGTGGGAAATATTGCATCAACAATTCAAGGTTGTACGGATACAACATTTTATGTATTAGCATTATACTTTAGTAGTGTTAGAATAAAAAAAACAAGATATGCTTTGGCTGTAGGGTTATTAGCAGATTTAGCAGGAGTCATAACCGCGATAATAGTTGTTTATTTATTTTTGAATTGATATAATTATTATGGTGATTTAAATGGAACGTTTACAAAAAGTTATTGCTAATAGTGGTTATTGTTCAAGAAGAAAAGCCGAAGAATTAATTAGCCAAGGTAAAGTAAAAGTTAATGATGAAATAGTTACAGAAATGGGTCTAAAAGTTAGTAATAAAGATGATATTGTAGTTGAAGGAAAACATTTAACTAATTCTGAAAAGTGTTATTATTTATTATATAAACCAGAAAAAGTAATTAGTTCTACAAAAGATGAACATAATCGAAAAACCGTTGTTGATATTATTGGATGTAGTGAAAAAATATATCCCATAGGTCGCCTTGATTATGATACTACTGGCATTTTACTTTTAACAAATGATGGTGAATTAACTGATATTCTAGCACATCCAAGAAACAATGTTCCTAAGACTTATGTTGCTAAGATTAATACCATTTTAACTAAAGAAGAAGTTCTTAAAATAAAAAAAGGTATTGTAATTGATAATCGCATTACTAAGCCAGATTATTTTAAGGTAAAAAAAGTAAATAAAGATAACAATGTATCTACGGTTGAACTAGTTATTACAGAAGGTCGTAATCATATTGTAAAAAACATATTTAAAGAATTAGGATATAAAGTTTTAAAATTAAAACGTGTTACTTATGGTTTCTTAACTTTAGACGGATTAAAAAAAGGGGAATATCGTAAATTAAGTATTAAAGAAGTAAAAATATTATATGCATATAAAAATGGACAAAATAAAAGAGATTGTTAATAATCTCTTTTTTAGTTATTATGACAGCAGCAATTATTACCACAGTTGCAATTATCACCACAATTGCATTCTGCCTCACATTCACATACTCCGTTATCTAAAGAATCTTCACAGCATGTTTTTTTGCTATCTTCTGTAACTTCTTCTTCAGCAGCAGCTTCTTCAGTTGTTTCTTCAGCTGCAACTTCAGCATTTTCTTCAACTTCAACGATGCTTATAGCTTCAGTTGGACAAGCACAAATGGCATTATTTAAATCATTGCTTTCAAGATTCTCATTACTGATTACTTCAGGAAAGCGATCATCTACGAAATCAAAATGTTCATTATCTAATCCAACACAACTACCACAACAAAGGCATTGATTTTTATTTATAACTATTTTTTTCATTATATCCTCCTAGGAATATTATAACTATAAAACCTAAAAAAACCAATAAATATTTATTTTAAAATGATAAAAAATATGTTATTATGTAATTGATGATAGTGGGTGAATTTTATGGAATCACGAGTTAATAGATACAAAGAAAGTGATAATGATATTAATAATCAAGAAATTGAAATAAAATCACGTTCTTCTAAAAATCAAAAAATATATGATACAATCAATAATCAAGAATTAGAAAATGTTAGTATCAAAGCTAATTCAAGCGTATTAACTGAAGATGCACCAAATATTAATATTGCACAAGTAAGAGATATGCTTGATAAGAAATATCGTGATGAGTATGATCGTAAGACAATTAGTATACCTAATGAATCAAGTTATGGTGATATTGAATATGAAAAAACTAGAGAATACGATATTAACCAAATATTAAATAATGCTCGTAATGAAAATGCTAAAAATGATTATCAAGAGGAAAGATTAAAAAAATTAAGAGATACCCAATTTGATATTTTAAAGAATCTTGATATTAAGAAAAAAGATACAATGCCAAGTTCTGATGATGTTCAATCAATGGGATTAATGGAATTAATAAATACGATTACGGAAAACGAATTAAGTAATACTGAAATTGATCCGCTTGATATTTTATCTGATTTAAAAGGTGATGAAAATACAAAAGTAATTAACAATAATCAAGAAATAAATAATGTTCAAGAAATTAAAGATGAACAAAAAGTTGAAATAAAAGAAAGTAATGTTAGTAATACAAATAGTATTAATACCTTAACCGATTCTATTGAATTTAATAATAGTGATTTTGATGACTTTAATGATATTGGTAAGGCAAAATCAAATCGTATTGTTGCGATAATAATCTTGGTATTATTGGGAATCGGCTTTTTAGCTGGATTATTAGTATTATTAAATTATATATTAGGATGGGGTCTATTTTAGACCTTTTTTTAATATCAATTAATATGAGGAAAATAAAGCGCAAAAAGAATTATAAATTTTTATTATTACTTATGGTTTTGATATTAATAGGATATTTTATTTTTATATTAGTAAATAATCTAAATAAAAGAGCCTATGAAATTGTTGTTTTTGATATTGAAAAGAAACTGGATAGAAATGCTTTAAAATATTATAATTTTGATGAAGTATTGAATTACTCGGTGGATGATTTAATTACTATAGATTATGATTCAAGTGGGAACAACATTATTAATGTTAGATATAACGTAAATAACACGAATAAGTTTTTAGATAGTAATATAGGTCAGATTGAAAACATTATTTTATTGAATAAAAATAGTAATTGGTTTGATGATAAGGGATATATAATTATGATGATGCCAGTTGGCATGGCTTTTAATAATTTGTATTTTGAAAGTTTTGGTCCTAAAATCCCGTTTCGAATATATTATCTTGAAAGTTATTATATCAATTTGAGTACGAAAGTTACTAATTATGGA
>JAEEKO010000027.1 GCA_016282415.1 Caryophanales bacterium
AAGTATAGATTAATGCTTCAATCATTTTTTCTTCATTCTTGGCATTAACATTTAAAAATTCTTTTGAAAAATTTATTTTTAAAATATCATTATCAATTTTTAAATCAATTATTCTAGTGTTTTCAGGAATTAAGGGTTGATAATTATTATTTATTAAAATGTTATTTTTGGAATTAATGATCAGATAGTTAATCTTTTCTTTTATGGTAGTTAATTCATCATTGTTAATAACATACTGATTAGTTCGTACTAAATAATTATCATTATCTAATAAATAAACATAATCATTATTAACATTTTGATAAGTAGTATTAGGTAACTCCTTTTTATTAAATAATATATAAATTCCTAAAACTACGATAATTAATGAAAAAAGTAGAATTTTTCTTTTTAAAAAAGTAGTTATCAATAACATCACCTATTAAAAAGTATTAATATCTTTAAGCTTTTATGATATAATTTTATTGGTGGTTGTATGGATTATTTTATTCCTGATATATATGCGCAAAGCATTCATACTATAAATTATAAAAAACTAAAAAAGAATGGTATTAAGTGTATTTTGTTTGATTTAGATAACACAATCGCGCCAATCGATTCTAGTGATGTTACTAACAAAGTTAAAGAATTATTTGCATATTTAGAAGATATGGGATTTAAAGTTATTATTTTTAGTAATAGCGGTAAAAAGCGATTAAAACCATTTAAAGAAAAATTAAATTTGGATACTTCTTTTTCATCTCGTAAACCATTGAAAGGTAAATATATTAAAATTATGAAATTATATAATTTTAAAGATACCGAAATAGCTTGTGTTGGTGATCAATTATTAACTGATATTTTTGGTGCTAATCGTGTTGGATTTACTAGTATTTTAGTTAATCAGTTATGTCCAAATGATTTTATATTTACTAAAGTTAATCGCTTTTTTGAAAGAATAATTATTAAAAAATTTGAAAAACGTGGAATATTTAGTCGAGGTAAATATTATGATTAAAAAATGTATTGGTTGTGGCGTTGTATTACAAGATACTGATGAATCAGCAGTAGGTTATGTTAAAGATATAAATAAGATGGATTATTGTATGCGTTGCTTTAAATTGAAAAATTATAATGAAGCATCAACTTTAACTCCTAATTATAGTAATTTAGAATTAGTTGAACTAATTAATGTTCAATTTGATAAATGTGTCTTTTTAGTTGATATTTTAAATATCAGTAGTGAAGTGATTAAGGTATTTAAAAAAATCAATATTCCCAAAATACTGGTTATTTCCAAACTTGATATTATTCCTAAGAGTATTAAAGTTAATGATATTATTAAACGTATTCGTTTAGTTTATCAACTTGATGCTAATATTATAACTATTAGTAGTTTAAAAAGTATTAATATAAATTTAATTAGAAAATTTATTGGTAATGATAAAGCTTGTATAGCTGGTTTTACGAATAGTGGTAAATCATCATTAATTAATACTTTAGTTAATGATAATCGTGTCCTAATTAGTAAGAATGTTAATACGACTTTAGATTTTATTCGGGTTGATAGTGATGATTTTGTTTTATATGATACTCCTGGTTTTCGCTATGAACATACTTATTTAGATGAAAAGAAATTAACTAATTTAACCATTACTAATTTAATTAAACCAGCAATTTATCAATTAAAACCAAATACCGGTATTTTATTAGATGAAATTGTACTATTTAATAATAGTAATGAGCTAACTAATTTAACGTTATATACTAATAATTATTTACCAATTAAAAAGGTATTTAAAAAACCGGATGGTAATTATTTAAATATGCGTTTAAAAAATCAGGATATTGTTATTAAAACCGTAGGGTTTATTAGTACCCGTAATGCTCCTGATTTAGATGTATCCAAATTAGAAGAATTAATTGAGGTTCGAGAAACATTATTCAAGGTGATGTAAGATGGCAAGTATTAAAATAATGAGTGACAACTTAGCTAATAAAATTGCAGCTGGTGAAGTTGTTGAAAAATGTAGTAGTGTTGTCAAAGAATTAGTTGAAAATAGTATTGATGCTGGATCTAATAATATTATCGTTGAATTAAACGATGGTGGTTTAGGAGGCATTAAAGTTGTTGATGATGGTAATGGAATGAACCATGATGATGCTTTATTGTGCTTTATGCGTCATGCTACTAGTAAGTTAATTAATGAAGATGATTTGTTTTTTATTAATACATTAGGTTTTAGAGGTGAAGCAATTCCTTCGATAGCATCAGTATCATTATTTGATTTACAAACTTGTAGTGGTGATATTGGTAGTCATATTGTTTATCGTGGTGGGGAACTTATTACTGATGAAGTGGGTTCTAGTCGTAAAGGAACGGTTATTACTGTTAAGAATCTTTTCTTTAATACGCCAGCACGTTTGAAATACTTAAAAAGTGCTACTTCGGAATTACGATATATTGTTGAGTTAATTGAAAAACTAGCGTTTGCATATCCTAAAATTAGTTTTACTTTAATCAATGATGAAAAGACTGTGGTTAAAACGACTGGTAGTGGTAATTTATTAAAAACGATTAATGAAGTATATGGTGCTACCGTGTGTAAGAATATGATTGAATTAAAGGTTAGTAATGATGACTTTGAAGTAAGTGGTTATATTTGTAAACCGGAAGTACTAAAGAGTAATAAAAATCATATGATTACATTTGTAAATAATCGTTTAGTTAAAAATTATGATATTTTTAAAGCTATTAACGATGGTTATTATACTTATAAACCAGATATCAAATATCCTATTGTAATTTTAAATATTGATATGGATCCAACCCTAGTTGATGTTAATATTCATCCGACTAAACAAGATGTTAAAATTGGGAAAATTAATGAATTACAAGATTTAATACGTACTAAGATTGATAAACTATTAAAAGATAATTTATTAATTAATAGTGCTGTTAAAAATTTAATTGAAGAAGATCCAACGTTTACGGTTAATTTGAATTATGAAATGCCAGTTAATACTGATTTTGTGATTAATGAAGAACCAGAAACGTTTAATCAAGAAGAAGCGGTTAATGACCAATTAACTTTTGATTTAGGGGTTGATGTTCCAGAACAAGAAACAGTAATTAATGAAGAACTAAAAAGCTTAAAATTATATCCAGTAGGTTTATGTTTGGGAACATATATTATTGCCGAAAATGAAGAAGGCATTTATTTACTAGATCAACATGCAGTTCAAGAGCGAATTAATTATGAACGTTATTTTAAAGCGTTAAAAGAACATCAAAACTTTAAAATTAGTTCTATGTTTCCAATTACAATTGAATTAAATAAAACAGAATTCTTAGCAATTATGGAAAATATTGATTACTTGAAAGAAATTGGCTTTACAATTGAAGAATTTGGAATTAATACTATTATTGTTAAAGAACATCCAACTTGGTTAAAAGAAGGATATGAAGAAGAACAAATTAGAATGATTTTGGATTTAGTTGCAGTTCAAATGAAAGAGTTTGATCCAATTAAGTTTAATGAACATATTGCAATTACATTAGCTTGTAAAACTTCGATTAAAGCTAATTATCATATTTCCCATGAAGAAATGGAAGAACTATTGGATGAATTAGTACAATGTGAAAATCCATATAATTGTCCTCATGGTCGTCCAACCATTATTAAATTTACGCAGTATGATTTAGAAAAAATGTTTAAGAGAGTTATGAACTAACTCTCTTTTTATTAGTTTGACAATACGTATTTAAAATGCTATAATACGACAACATTATATATAAAGGTTGGGGATAATATGGAAACAAGAAAAGAATTTGAAGTGATATACTATGTTTCTGATAATGAGGTTGAAAACTCCATTTCAAATGAAACTAATACTTTGATATTTGAATTGTTTGAATCACAAAGCAACCATAATTTTGAAAAAGAAATCGGTAATACTTTTAATTATTGCCGTGTTAAAAGTGGTAGTAAGATAATGGAATATTTAGAAAAAGTTATTATTCCTGTTAACCCAATTACTAAACCAGCAATCATTCCCTTTGAAGGTGGAATTATCCATGTAGTTCCTATCTTTAATGCTAAGGAGTTTAATCGTTTAGAACAAGTTGCGACATTATATATTTCTGCCCAAGATGCTTCTAGTGAATCAACAGCGTTTTTAGAAGCTATTAGTGAATCAGAGTGTACCCGTAATTATCGTTACTGTGATGTAACAGGTAATTTTAGAACTATTATTTTTCCTAGAATTAAAAATAATCCTTTTGATAAACAAATTAGGCTTTTAATAAGACATTAAATAGATATATATAGAAAGAGGTGAGGTTATGTTAATAGTTGTTACTGGTCCAACAGGAGTAGGGAAATCCGATTTAAGTTTAGAACTAGCTAAACATTTTAATGCTGAGATAATTAATGCAGATAGTATGCAAGTTTATAAAGGTATGGATATTGCTACAGCCAAAGTAACTAAAGAAGAACAAAAATTAGCAAAACACCACTTACTTAATATTAAAGAGTATAATGAAGATTATTCAATTTATGATTATCAAATTGATGGTCGTAAAATAATTGATAATAACCCGGATAAGAATTTTATTATTGTTGGGGGTAGTGGACTATATATTAAATCATTATTATACGATTATAGATTTAATGAAGAAACAAATAATGAAACATATGATGATTTAACTAATGAAGAATTATATGAATTAGCTTTAAAAAAAGATCCGACGATGAGTAT
The DNA here is from genome assembly GCA_016282415.1 of Caryophanales bacterium. Classification (GTDB taxonomy): domain Bacteria; phylum Bacillota_I; class Bacilli_A; order RF39; family UBA660; genus RGIG8386. Next base: position 4,741 of record JAEEKO010000027.1, read on the forward strand.
TCATGCTAACAATCGTAAACGTTTAGTTCGTTTCTTAAATAAAACAACAATTAACAATAATAAGTCACCACTTTTATATAAAGATACTGTCTTTATTGGACTTACGATGGATCGTGAAAAGTTATATGAAAGAGTAGCAAAACGAGTTGATAAAATGGTTACTATGGGTTTGATTGAAGAAGCTAACCATTTTTATCAGTTAGATCATAATGCTAAATCATTAAAAACGGTGATTGGTTATAAAGAATTGTTTCCATACTTTGATGGTTTAATAACTAAAGAGGAAGCGTTAGAAAATATTGTTAAAAGCACCCGTCATTATATTAAAAGACAATATACTTTCTTTAATCATCAACTTGATTTAAAATGGTTTGATGTTACGGAAGCTAATTATATTAATAATGTTATTGATTATATAAAAAAAGCAAATAGGTAATCCTATTTGTTTTTAAATTCTAAATAAACACTAGTTTTAAAATTATGACTATCAATATTTACTTCACCTTGATCAGCATCAGCTAAGCCATCATTATCAACTAAGAAATACTTATGATATAAATAATCTTTACCATCAGTACTAATTGGGTCATCCCAAGTTAAATCAAGATGTAACCAATTATTATCTAAATAAGCGGCATTCCATACATGCCCAGTTTTAGTATTATTTGGAGCAATAGCAATTTTATAATTTTTGATATGTAATCGATCAAGTAATAATGCCATAGTATCACTGTAACCATTACATGTTGCTAAATGATTTTTTAATAAACCATAAGCAGTAGAGGCATCAGTGATTTCATTTATTTTATTAGCTTTTTCATCATAACGCGTATTATTGATTATATGATCATGAAGTTTTTTAATTTTTTCTTCATTTGTCATGTTATCAGTAATTACATTTTTAAGTATTTTGTCTAATTCACTATTTATAAATGTAATTTCATCATTACTATATAATTTAGTAATTTTGATAGTTATTAATCCAGTTTCATCATAACTGGTATAAACATTTTTAAAACAGTTATATGGTGATACGAAATTATTAATATAACTTAATATTAATTGATCATTAGATAGGGCTTGAATATCTTCAAGACAACTAGTATATTCACTAGGACAGTAGAAGGTAAATTCATCCCAACCATTATCCAAAACAGTGTAGTAAATATTTAATAGTTCTTGATAATTGTATGGTCGAAAACTAGTGGTTTTAGCAATATATTTAAAGTTGTAATTACGAGCATACTGATTGGTATCAGGGATCACAATCTTCGGATCATGATATAAAATACTAACTACTTTATTAGAAATTGGCTTAATAAAAGCAATTGTGATAATAATTAAGGTAATACAAGCTACTTTAATTATAATGTTACTCTTTTTCATATCATCACCATTTTAAATATATCAAATAAATTGATAAAAAAAAAGAAGTAATTACAATTACTTCATATTTTTAACTTTTTGTGATAATCTTGATTTTTGTCTATCAGCAGTATTTTTCTTAATTAAACCTTTACTAGTAGCACGATCAATATTTTTTTGAACTGTACTTGCTAATTCAGTTGCTTTAGCTTTATCGCCACTAGCGATTGCTTTTTCACAATTTTTAATGTTATTTTTAACAGTTGCTTTTAATTCATGATTATTATCAGTTCTTTTAGCAATTTGTTTGATAGCTTTTTTACTACTTTTAATATTAGCCATGATGTCCCTCCCTTTTCCAAATACAATTATGATTTTACCAAAGAATTGGGGTTTTTGCAACTTATTTTTATATATCGACAAAATAATTATAATGTATGTTTTATATTAATAATGGTGTTTTTATGAAAAAGCGATTTAAAAAGAAACAAAAACAACAATTTTTAATAATTTTTGTGTTATTAATTATCAGCTTTGGAATTACTTATGGGTTTATGAAATTAAGATTTAATGATAATTATTTTATTAATAACGGGTTCAATAATATGGATCAATATTTTAATTTCAAATCAATGTTTAATAATAAATTATTAATTAATTATGCATTTAATATTAATAGTGATGAATATGATGAACCCGTAACTAATCTAGGAGAATATATTGAAGACTTTGGTTATAATGATACGGCTTCAACGGTAGATATATATTTATATAATACACATCAAACCGAAAGTTATTCTTATCAAAAAATTAATGAATATAATATTAATGAAACGGTATTGCTAGCAAGTTACATGTTAAGAGAAAAGTTAAAACCGTATGATCTGAATGCTTATGTTGAAACTGCTAACATTAGTGAAATATTAAGAATTAATAATTGGAAATATAAATATTCTTATAATGCTAGTCGGTTATTAGTAGAAGAATTTTTAAAAAATAATAATCCAAAATTAATAATTGATATTCATCGTGATTCGGGTAGTTATGAAAAAACAACATTTAATGATAATGGTAAGAATTATGCTAAAGTAATGTTTGTAGTTGGTAAAAAGAACCCGAATTACGAACATAATTATAATGTTGCCGTTACATTAAATGATTTAATTAAAGATAATTTGCCAGGGTTAAGCCGAGGAATTGTTGTAAAAGATGGTAATAACGTTAATGGTATCTATAATCAAGATCTAAGTCCACAAACGGTGTTAATAGAAATAGGAGGAGAGTATAATACGATTACGGAAGTCAATAATACTTTAGATATTTTAAGTAAAGTGTTATACCAATATTTAAATGAAGGAAACGAAAAAGAATAATTACTTTTTAAGAATAGTATTAATTGTCTTTGTAGTTTTTGTTGGGTTAAATATTTCAGCCGATAATTACTATGCTAATGATTTACATAATGAAGTCGTATTAACGGAAGAAAATATGGCGCTATTCGAACAAGATATTAAAGATGGTAAACCGCTTGATTTAAAAAAATATCAAAGTATTGATAATCATGATTATGGGAATTTGTTTAGTAATACCGGAAATTTTGTTGGCAAACGACTCGATTTTGTTATGCTTAATGGAATTGATGAAGGCATTAAAGTATTAAAAAAGCTATTTAGTAATTAATAGCTTTTTTAAATTGTTTAAATATAAAATGATACTAATGATTATTTCATTACCAAATATAAAAGCAAAAATATTTTCAACATTAGCAATAAAGGAAAACATTTTGATTTCTTTTAAAATCATGTATTCTGGATATTGATAAATAACAATGAAATTGGGACCTAAAATACCTAGAGTTAAGATAAAAATAATTGCACTGGTTACAGTTGATAAACTTAACGTGATTAATTGCTCTTTTAAATTAAATTCATTTTTAATATGAAGATAGGGAATAATAGTAACCAGTGAATAGATTAAACCACCCATCACGATATTCTTAAAACTATGAGTTAATATCGGTAAATAGTTTTGATAGTTAATTTTATTAATTAATGCTAATACCATTACTGTAAATAAACTAATATTAATAAAAGCCATAATAAAACAAACATAATTAATAATAATTGTTTTTTTACTAACGATATAAACGGTTAGTATTAAAATAATCACCCATATTATACAAGCTGGAATATTAATTAAATAGAAAGTTGAAATATAAGTTGATATTATTCTTAAATAAATAAAGATGATTAATATACTAATCATGATTGATATTATTTTTAAAGGTTTAATAAAGTTAAAAACTATTATTAATAAAACATTTATAATAGTGCCTATTAATAAACTTATTATTAAATCTGAACCACTTAATTTAGTAATTAAAGGTAATCCAAATCCAAATAATAAAGAGTGGATTAAAATACTATAAGGTAATATTTTTTTATTCATGATGTCCCTCACTAATCAAGCCATATTTATTAATTATTAAATCAACCTTAATAGTAAAATCATGTTTTTGATAATAATTAACTTGGTTGTGATGCTTCTTATAGTATTTTTGATTAATTCCTAAAAGATCAATGTTATGCTTTTTTATTTTTTGATAAAACATAGTTATTTTGTCAGTGATATCTTGTTCATATGATTCTTTGTTTACCTTGTTATTAACAACATTACTTAATTCACTTTTTAGTTTAACATTAATAACATTATTTTTAAAATCAATTGTTGTTTGGCATTTATTGATTCTTAAAGCTGAGGTTTTATTACTTAAAAGAATGTTATTACAGTTATTATCTAAAATATTAAATAATAAAACATCATCATTGCTAAAGGTTTCATCATGATTAATGATAATCATGCCATCAAATTGATAAGTATTATCATTGTTAACCGTAATTAAGGAAATGGGACTATCAATACCATAACTGAGCATTTTATCAACAATCCGATCAAAGTTAGTATTCTTAATATGAGCGTTATTATAATTATTCTTAATTAATTGATTAATTAAATTGCTAGTAATGGCATCATCTTTTTTTATAGTTAATACTTCTTTAGCACTATTTTTAACTGCTACTAGTTTAATATTATTATTTATTTTCGGATTTCTTAAAATAAAATTAGAGATTTCATTAAAATGGTTTTTGATAATAGCTTCATTGACAATAATTAATTCAAGATGACTAAAAAAGGGGTTAGTATCGATTTTACTTTCGGCATTACTGAAAGCTGCAACAATGTTATCACCACTTCCAGATACGTAATTAGCTTCTAGTTTTAAATTATCTGCATCGGTGTTTTTTATAATTTCAAAAGTAACTGCAAAGTTATCATTATAATCAATACTGATAGCATCAATAATTGCTGTTTTTTCAATTTCGTTATAGTTATAACATCCGGTAAGGATTAGGGAAAAGATAATTAAAATTATTATTTTTTTCATATTAATCACCTTTCTTTAATGCGATTATTACTTAAACTTTTACTACGATACTTGTTTTTAAAAATGTTAATACGATGTAGTACATTATTAAAATAACCTTGATCAAATGGGACTAGGGGGATGGTGTAGGGATAATCAATACTGGTTACTAAACAAACTCGAGTTATAAAATAAAAGTAGGTAATCATAATTCCAAACAATCCTAAAGTAGCAGCGCTGATTAAGAATAAGAGGCGATAATGCCGAATGGCATTAATAAAATCAATGTCGGAAAAGATTAAGGAAGATATAAAAGTAACGGCAATAATAATAATCATAATTGGTGAAACGATACCAGCTTTAACTGATGCTTCACCCAAGATTAATGCTCCTAAAATGGAATTGGCACTACCAAAGTTTTTGGGAAAATGAATATCGCTTTCTCTTAATAATTCATAAATGAATAACATGATTAAGGCTTCAAAGATGGAAGGGAAGGGAACACTACTGCGGGCACTTGATAGTGATAACAATAAATTTAAGGGAATAGTTTCTTGATTGTAATTAGTTAATGCAATATAAAAAGCAGGAAGCGTTAAAGTGATTAAAAAAGCTAATATGCGCAAGGCTTTAATACTGTTAATTAAAATAGGTTTAGAATAGTTATCAAGGGGAGGATTAATAAAATCAAGTAAGAAGGCCGGCAATACTAAGGCATTAGGGGAATTATCCACTATAATAACTACTTTACCATTTAATAGGGCATTACAAACATAATCAGGACGTTCTGTTTTAAAACTACGTGGGGCAAAAGTACTTTTATTATTCTTTTCTAAGTATTCGGCAATATAGGATGAATCAATAATTCCATCAATATCAATGTCTTTAATTATGTTATTGATTTTATCAACATTACTCTTTTTAGCAACACCATCAATATATAAAATACTGGTTAAGGTTTTAGTATATCTTCCTAAATAATGATCAACACTCTTTAATTTATTGGTTTTTAAACGCTTTTTTATTAAACTTAAATTAGTTAAATAGTTTTCATTAAAACTGTCTTTGGGACCATTATAAGATATTTGAGTTTCTGGAGTATTAATATTACGAAAATTATTTTC
>JAEEKO010000028.1 GCA_016282415.1 Caryophanales bacterium
CGGGTTATTAATTCCAACGTTATTAATCATTTCGATTATATTAGTAATTATTACAATCGCATTGGTGGTGTATTTTAGATGATATTAATTTGTATTAAGATATTCTTCGCTCGTATCTTAGATGTTTCAATTGGTACGGTTCGAACGATCTTCACTATTGAGGGGAAGAAAGTATTAGCAACAATTTTAGCTTTTTTTGAAGTGCTTGTGTGGTTCTATGTTGCTAGAGAAGCAATTAATGGTGATTTCGGGCCATATGTTCCATTTGCGTATGCTGGTGGTTATGCAACAGGTACTTTAGTAGGTATTTTAATTAACGATCTAGTTAATCGTGGTAAGATGATGTTAACGGTTATTACTGCAGAGTTGGATATGACATTATGTTTAGAAAAAAATAATATTAAATATTCATTAGTAAATTTAGAGAACTCTTTTGATAATTTAGAACGTAAAATGCTGATTTTATTTATCGATAAAAAGAATATTGGAAAAACGATTAGTTTAATTAGAAAGTTTGATCCACAAGCAGTTATTACTTCAACATCAACTAATATTGTCGAAAGAAAAGAATTATAATTGCATTATTAATAATGATGTGTTATAGTATAGGCAATAAAGGAAAGGAAAGTGATCAGAAATGACCACTTTTATTATTGCCATTAAGGAGGATTATAGTGGAAGAAAAACTAAAGAAACTAGATGAACGTATCAGACCAGTAATGGAGGAACATGATATTATCTTGGATAATATTGAATACGTATTTGAAAATAAGCATTATTTTTTAAGAATCACCTTAGATAAAGTCAATGGAATTGACTTAGACACAATAGTAGAAGCAACTAATTTAATTAATCCAATTGTTGATGAATTAGATTTATTTGAAGAATCATACATTATGGATGTAATAAGTAAAGAAAGAAGTGACGATTATGAATGGTAAAGAATTATTAAAAGCCTTAGATTATATTGTTGAAGAAAAAGGTATTAAAAGAGAAGAAGTATTAGAGTACTTAGAACAAGCTTTAATTACTGCTTATAAGAAAAATTTTGATTCTAAAAATAATGTTAAAGTAGTTATTAATCCGGATACTGGTGATGTTAAAGTTATGTCATATTTAGTAGTTGTTGACGAATATGATGATGGCGAAGAAATCACTGATGAAGAAGGTAATGTAACTTATACTGAACCAGAAATTCCATCTGATGCTCAAATCTTACTTGAAGATGCAAAAGAATTAGTTCCTGATATTAAAGTTGGTGAAACAATTGAAAAAGAAGTAACACCAAAAGATTTTGGACGTGTTGCAGCAAGTTCAGCTAAACAAGTTATTACGCAAAAAATTCGTGAAGCTGAAAAAAATAGCATTATCGAAGAATATAGTGATAAACAAGATGAATTAATGCTTGGTATGTTAGCAATGGAAGATGCTCGTAATTATTATGTTGATTTAGGTCGAGCTCGTGGTATTTTACCAAAGAGTGAAATGATTCCTGGAGAAACATTAGTAATGGGATCAAGTGTTAAAGTTTATGTTACTAAAGTTGAAGCTAACCAAAAAGGACCTTTAATTTTACTTTCTCGTAAACATTTTGGATTTGTTAAACGTTTATTTGAATCTGAGATTCCAGAATTTGTATCTGGTGATATTGTTTTATATAGTGTTGCTAGAGAAGCCGGTGTTAGAAGTAAAGTAGCAGTTTATTCAACTAATCCTAATATTGATCCAATTGGAGCTTGTATTGGTCAAAATGGTTCAAGAATTGCTAGTATTTTAAAAGAACTTAATGGTGAAAAAGTAGATTTAGTTTTATATAATGAGAATCCTGAAGAATTTATTAAAAATGCTTTAAGTCCAGCTAAGGATGTAATTGTTTCAATTACTAATGAAGAAAAGAAAGAAGCTTTAGCGATTGTTAATGATGAAAACTTAAGTTTAGCAATTGGTAAAAAAGGTACTAATGCTAAATTAGCGAGTCGTTTAACTAAATATCATATTGATATTAAAACAATGGCTGAGATTAATGAGGAAGCTAATAAATAAGGAGGAGTAAAATGAAAAAAATTCCTTTAAGACAATGCGTGGTTACCCGCGAAAGACTTCCAAAGAGTGAATTAATTAGAGTAGTTAAAGATAATGTAGGAAATGTATCCGTTGATTTAACTGGTAAAGCTAATGGTAAAGGAGCATATATAACTCGTAATATGGAGGTACTTAATAAAGCAATTAGTTCTAAAATATTAGATCGTACTTTAGAAGTTACCATTCCGGAAGCTATATATGAAGAATTAAAAAATATCATAAATAATTAGAAAAGAGGTTATTATATGACTGTAAAAGATTATGCGTTAGATACAAATCATTCAATTGCAGAAATTCTTAAGAAATGTAGTGAATTAGGAATTATGGTATCAAGTGGTGATGATGTCTTAGAAGATGACGATATTATTATTCTTGATAATACTATTAATTTAATTAGTACTGATGATGATCAATCATTAGATGATTTAGATACAATTGATGAAATTGTTGAAGACTTAGTAGAAAATAATGTTACAAAAACTCTTGATAATGGTGTTAAAAAACAAAAATTAAAAAAACGTAGCGAACTTGAAAATAGTAAAGAAGAATACTTCAACAAAAGAAAAGCTATGTATAAGAATAAAGAAAAATTAAAAACTAATTCGGTAAATGATGATGTTATTCTATATAAAAAAGGAATGACAGTAGCAGAATTATCTAAAGAATTATACATTAATCCTGCAGAAATTATTAAAAAGATTATCGCATTAGGAGAAATGGCTAGTTTAAATCAATCAATTTCTTATGAATTAGCAGAATTAATTGTTTCTGATTATAATAAAACATTAAAACACGAAGAAACTCAAGATGTTGCTAATTTTGAAGAATATGAAATTATTGATGATCCAAAAGATTTAGTTAAAAGACCACCAGTAGTTACGATTATGGGACATGTAGACCATGGTAAAACAACACTTTTAGATTATATTCGTCATAGTAGTGTAGTTGATACTGAATTTGGTGGTATTACCCAACATATTGGTGCTTACCAAGTTAATGTTAATGGGGATCGTATTACTTTTATTGATACCCCAGGACATGCAGCGTTCACTGAAATGCGTGCACGTGGAGCATCAGTAACTGATATCGTAATTATTATTGTATCTGCTGATGATGGCGTTATGCCACAAACAAAAGAAGCTGTTGATCATGCTTTATCAGCAAATGTTCCAATTATTGTAGCAATTAACAAAATTGATAAACCAGATGCTGATCCTGAACGTATTAAAACCGAAATGGCAGCTATTAATATTACACCAGAAGAATGGGGTGGAAATGTTCCATTTATTCCAATCAGTGCTAAAACTGGTTTAGGTGTTGATAAGTTATTAGAATGTATTACTGCAACTGCAGAAATGCTTGAATTAAAGAGTAATCCTAATCGTTATGCAACTGGTTCGGTAATTGAATCAAAGGTTGATAAAAATATTGGTGGAGTTGCATCATTATTAATTCAAAATGGTACATTAAGATTAGGTGATCCAATTGTTGTTGGTACTTTCTTTGGTAAAGTAAGAACGATGAAAAATGATTTAGGTGAATCAATCGTTGAAGCTGGACCAAGTCTTCCAGTAGAAATCACTGGTATTTCTGACAACCCAACAGCTGGTGATAAATTCATGGCATTTGAAACTGAAGCTCAAGCTAAAGAAGTTGCGGAAAAGCGTTTTGAATTCTTAAAGAATAATAAGCAAAAGAAAGAAACTTTAAACTTAGATGACTTATTTAATAAGATTAATGAAGGTCAAAAAGAAATTAATGTTGTATTAAAAGCTGATGTTAGAGGTTCTGAGGAAGCAGTTAAGAATTCATTAGAAAAAATTGATGTTGAAGGCGTTAAAGTTAAAGTTATTAGAAGTGGTATTGGAACTATTACGGAAAGTGATGTTGTTCTAGCTCATGCATCGAATGCCATTATTATTGGATTTAACGTTATTCCACCATATCAAACTAAAGAAATTGCTAAAGAATATAATGTTGATATTCGTTTATATACTATTATTTATAAAGCAGTAGAAGAAATGGAACTTGCCATGAAAGGTATGCTTGATCCTGAATTTGAAGAAAAACCAATGGGTAGTGCCGAAATTAGACAAATATTTAAGTTCTCTAAAGTTGGTAATATTGCTGGATCATATGTTACTGAAAATGTTATTAAAGATGGTGCTGATTGTCGTTTAATTCGTGACGGTATTGTTATTTATACGGGTAAGATTCAATCACTTCAAAGAGAAAAGAATCAAGTTAAAGAAGTTAAAAAAGGTTATGAATGTGGTATAACATTAGATAACTTTAATGATATCAAGGTTGGCGATATTATTGAATGCTTTGAAATGGTAGAGGTTAAAAGATGAATCAAATAAAATTAAAAAGAATTGAATCACAAATTGTTAAGGAAGTATCGGATATTTTACTTAATGAAACTAATGATGATTTAATGAAAACTGTTACTATTACTGGTTGTGAAGTTGCAAGTGATTTATCATACGCAAAGATTTACTTTACTAGTATTAGTGATATGGAAAATAAAGAAATTGAAGCAGAAATGGAAGAAGCTAGTTCCTATATTCGTATGAAATTAGCTGATCAAATCGAACTTAGACATACGCCAAAGTTAAGATTTATTTATGATACTTCAATTGCTTATGGGGAGAAGATTGAAAGAATAATTAGGGAAATCAATGAAGAAAAGGATGAGAACTAATTATGATGAAAAGATATGGGTATACTTTTACAAATAAATTAAATGAAGATTGTAATAGTAAGGCTGGAGCATTAATCGATGATTTTTATGCTAATGCTTTTCCTTTGGAAACCACGGAGCAAACCATTAATCATGCTAAATCATCAATTTATAATGGTTTAAAAATGGGAATAAAACATGGGATTTATGTTTATGATGTTAATAATGAATTAGTTGGATTAGCAATTTATGAAGAAGCCACTGATGATGCTAAAGCAATCTCAATTGATTTAATTGATTTTGATCCAGTAATAAGAAAATCTTTTGTTGGGGGATTAGATGGTGATGATAAAAAACCATCTGATGTATTAACAATGGTAATTAGAATAATTACTAAAATTGCTAGAAATAATAATAAGAAAAAAGTTAAACTAGGTTTATCAGATCAAGTTTCAGCTTTAGCACCAATCTTTGAACAACTAGGTTTTAAATATGAAACATGCGAATTAAAAGGTGCTAATATTTATAGTAAGAGGTTAGTAAATAAAAAATAATGGATGGAATAGTAATAATAAATAAACCATCTGGTATTACTAGTAGAGATGTAGTTAATAAAATCTCTAAGAAATTGAATACTAAGAAGGTTGGTCATACTGGTACGTTAGATCCTTTAGCTGAAGGAGTACTAGTAGTTGGTGTTAATAAGGGTACAAAGTTAGTTGAATTATTAACTAATCATGAAAAAGACTATATTGCTACTGTTAAATTAGGGATTGAAACTGATACCCTTGATATAACTGGTACAGTATTAAAAGAAGCAAATGTGGTTGTGGATAAGAACAAACTTATCAACACTTTAAATACTTTTAATAAAGAATATGAACAAACTGTACCAGTGTATAGCGCAGTCAAAATTAATGGTAAAAAGTTATATGAGTATGCGCGTGAGGGGATCAGTGTTGAATTACCAAAACGTTTAGTTAAGATTAGTAATATTGAATTACTTGATTTAAGTGATGATACTTTTATCTTTAAAGTTCATGTATCTAAAGGTACCTATATTAGATCATTAATCAAAGATATTTGTGATGAATTAGGTGTTATTGGTACCATGTCAAAATTGGTTCGTATTAAACAAGGCGAATTTAGTTTAGATGATGCAATTAATATAGATGATAATATTAAAATAACTTCAATTGATGAAGTATTAAGTAAATATAAAACAATTGATATGGATGAATTATTAGAAAAAAAGATAAGTAATGGTTTAGTTTATGAAGATGATTCAACAGAAACATATCTTTATTTTCGCTATGACGGTAAGCCAGTTGCGCTCTATCGCTTAGAAAAAGATTCAAAGTATCATATGTATCAATATTTTAAATAGGGGGCTTTATTTATGGGGGCTGTTGAACGTTTAATTAGCTTTATTAAACAACATTTTGTTGGCGAAGAGCTTAGCAAGTTTGAAACTGATATTGTACCAACGTTTAAGTTTGGTGATATCATTTTTGCTGAGCGTTTTTGTAGTGATATTGATAAAGATATTATGGGCGATGGTCATACGACTGGTCCCTATGTTGTTATTGGTACTGATCGTGACCGCATTATCGGCTGTTATTGTACTAGTACAGAAAGTCATCGTGGTAATATTGAAATTGGTGAAGGTTACCAATTGTTTGATCGTAATAAGAAATCATACGTAGATACTTGTGGTAATATTAAAACCATTGATGAAAAGGCCTTTTTAGGTCGTCATCATACTTCATTAAACGAATTAGATCAAAAAAAATTATTAAAAGCACTAACTTTAAATGGTGAACGTTACTATTACGATTTTGGTAAAGCTCGTAAGGTTGAATTTGATCAAGAAACTCGTTTTGAAGCAGGGGATGTAGTTTTATGTAATAATAACCACTACCTTATTTTAAGACAATTTAAGAATCAAGATCGTTTTGAAGTAATTCCAATTAAAGGTTATAATGAACATCATGCTAGTGTTGATTTCTCGGAAGTTGATGTTTATTATGATAAAAAAATGATTCTTGATGTGCGTGATATTACCTATCTTAATACAATTGACCGTGATCATTTTGCAATTATTCTTACTAATTATCAAACCTTTAGTATTCGCGAAAGTGAAATTTCACGTCAAATTAATAAGAATGAAATTTCTGTTGGGGCATTAGTTAAGTTTAATGATAATTTATATTATATAACTAGTGTAGAAAACGATGTTGCACATGGTTTCTTTATTAGAAAAGGTGAATTTAATTCTAAGTATCAAGTGATGCTTAGAAAAAAGAACTGCCAAATATTCTTTGACACACCATGTGATATTAATATTAATGATGATAATTATAATGTAAAAAATGTTGCCTATGAAGATGAAATGGATCAAGTTCGAAATCTAAAGAAAGATTATTTCAAAAAACATAAAGTTAAGGAAGATGTTCCTAAAAAAACTAATCGTGGTTTAGTTGTTGGCGATTTCGTTTATAATCCTATTAATTTGACTGACATTTATTTGATTGTTGCAATTAATGGTAAAGAAATGACAGTGGTTCCAATTAAAAAATTAGCAAGTAATAAGATTGAATATTTAACTTTTGGTTTTAGAGGTTTTAAAAAATATCATAGTATTACTGCTATTGAAATGAACATGATTAAAAATAAATTAGCTGAATGTAATGAGGCTGAATTAAAAAAAGTATCCAAAAAAAAATTAAAAAATAAATAGTTGCTTTTTCAAGCAATAATTGTTATAATAACATTGTTCTTGAAAAAGAATTATTGCGAGTGTAGTTTAATGGTAGAGCTTCAGCCTTCCAAGCTGATAACGTGGGTTCGATTCCCATCACTCGCTCCATTTTAAAAATACTAGTCATTTGACTAGTTTTTTTATTTATTTAAACCACGTTATTAGCTTGCTTACTAAGCTTTTTTATGTTATACTACACGCTATTAAAAGGCGGTGTTATTATGGATAAGCAAGCTAAAGAAGAATTTATGAAGTTAGTTAAAGAAACAATGAAAGAAAAAGAAATATCTACTCGTAAATTAGAACCATTAACTGGTATTTGTTATGCAGAAATAAGTAGAAAACTTAATGGTATTAATTCTATAACTTTGGAACAAGCAATAATTTTTTGTAATGTATTAGAAATTCCTCTTCAATTTGCATTTGATATTTTCCCTGAATGTAGTTTAAGTGATAATAATGTTTTAATAGGTGATAGTAATTTAAATGATCGCTTTAATAATTTAAGCTTAGTAGATAAAAAGAGAGTAAATGATTATATTATTTTTTTACTAGATAATGAAGTATCTAGTAGAACTAAAGAAAGTGTTAGTAACTTAGTTTTTAGTTTAAAGAATAATAAATAGTGTAAACTATTTTTATTTTTTTAAAGTAATTAGCACTCACTATTGACAAGTGCTAATGATAGTGATAATATGTAAGTGTAATAAGTAATATACTTATTATGTGGTATTAAAATTATATTGTGCTACCTAATCGTAACACGTTATGAAAGGAAGATGATTAATATGATGTTAGTACCTAGAAAGAGTAGTTTCGATTTATTTGATGACTTCTTTGATGATGACTTCTTTAATAATAGAAAGGGTAAAGATTTAATGAAGACCGATATTATTGAAAAGAAAGATAAGTACGTTTTAAATATTGATTTACCAGGTTATGAAAAGGATAATATCAATATTTCATTAAATAATGGTTATTTAAATATCACTGCTAAAATCGAAAGTGATAATGATGAAAGTGATAGCGATAATCGTATTCTTCGCCGTGAAAGATTCTATGGTGAAGCAAGTAGAAGTTTCTATTTAGGAGAAGATATTAAAGAAGAAGATATCGAAGCTGAATTTAAAAATGGTATTTTAATTATTGATATTCCTAAGAAGGAATTAGAAGATAAAAAAGATACTATAAAACAAATTAATATTAAGTAATTTAAAGCACTAATTCGATTAGTGCTTTTTTCGTTAAATTATGTCAAACATATTGGTTAGTGATAAATAAATAATCTTTAAAATGTTATAATAATCTTGAGGTGTTAATTATGGCTAAAAGGAAGAAGAATGTTAAACCAAGAGTTATTATGTCCTTAGGGTTATTAACATTAACAATTGTTTTTATTGGTTTATTATTTATTCTTGACTTAATTCCACAGATCTATTTTTGGGGAGTAAGTATCATTTTAGCGATAATTAGTGTTGGAACTAGTTTATTAATGCTAAATAAAAAAGGAATTATTGGGGTTGCTTTAGCAATACCTTTAGCATTAATTTATTTAGTCGGATCAGTGTATTTATTATCAACTATTATTTTCTTTAATGGCTTTGGTAATGAAATGGTTGAATATAATTACAAAGTTTTAGTATTAAGTAATAGTAAATATACTAGTAATAAATCATTGAAAGATAAAAAAGTTTATTTATATGCTGATAATGATGATAATGTTGAACGTATTAATAGAAAAGTTAAATATCAAGTTAAACAAAGTGATGATTTTGATACTTTATTAAGTGATTTAAATGATAAAAAGATTGATGCTATATTAATTGAAAATGGTTATCTTGACATGCTAGTAGAAGAAGATAATGGTTTCTTAGAAGATTATAAAATTATTGATAAGGTTAGAGTTACTAAAATAATTAAACGCAATAAAAAAGGTGATATTACCAAAAAACCATTTAATGTATTAATTACTGGTATTGATACTACTGGTAAAGTTAGTGGTGTTGCTCGAAGTGATGTTAATATTTTAGTATCAGTAAATCCTAAAACGCACGAAATGTTATTAACAAGTATTCCAAGAGATTATTATGTGGAAATTAAACCTGGTAAAACTAAGGATAAATTAACACACAGTGGTATTTATGGTGTTGATACAACGATGTATGCCGTATCTAAATTACTTGATACGGAGATTGATTATTATATTAAAGTTAACTTTACTTCATTAGTTGATATTGTTGATACATTGGGTGGTATTGAAGTAATTAGTGATACTAATTTTACTTCTGGAGTTTATGAATATAATGAAAAAAGATTTACTTTTAAAGAAGGTATAAATAAAGTTAATGGTAAACAAGCTTTAGCATTTGCTCGTGAACGTAAAGCTTTCTATGATGGTGACCGTAGAAGAAATATGCATCAACAAGAAGTTATCAAAGGAATTCTAAATAAAGCTTTAGAACCACAAGTAATTATTAAATATAATAGTTTATTAAGTGCTTTATCAAAATCATTTGTTACTAATATTGATAGTGATGATATTAAACGTTTGATTAAGAATCAAGTTAAAGATAATAAAAAATGGACAATTGAAAACTCTTACTTAACTGGTAGTGATAGCTACCAAGTAACCTATAGTTATCGTAGTAAACTATATGTTATGATGCCTGATGAAAAGAGTGTTACTGAAGCCCAAAATAAAATTAAAGCATTTTTTGAAAAATAAGTAGCAATACTTATTTTTTTTAGCTTGTTTTGTCGAATCCCTTTAATAAAGATTATTTATGAATTATTATCTTGATGAGGTGATAAAGTGTTAGAAGTAAACCTGGAATTTAATAAAGGAATCTTATTTGCAAGACTTAAAGGGGATTTAGTAAGGGAACAAGTTATTAAAATTAATAAAGAATTATTAAACTTTTTAATAAATAATAAAGTTCGTTATTTAGTTTATAACTTATATAATTTAAATAAGATTGATGGATCTGGAATTAATGCGATTTTAAATACTAAATATGTTATTAATCATCATAATGGTAATATTTGTTTTTGCGAAACTCCGGATAATTTAAAGAAATTATTAAAGAAAATGAGAATAAATATTGTGCCAGATGAACTATGTGCTATTAGCTACATGAGGGATATTTATGAAATGTAATGATTTAGTTAAGGAGTACGATAGTTTAATTAAAAGTATTGCTCATAAGTTTTATGGGGTTCCTTTTGAAGATTTATATCAAGTCGGGTTTATTGGGTTAATGAAAGCTAAGAAGAATTATCAAGTTAATGATCAGTGTAGTTTTTCGTCTTATGCTTATAAATATATTTTTGGAGAGATGTATTATTTAGTTTTATCTTTAAATAGTTTTAAAGTTAGTAAGAATACGATTAAGATAAAAAAATTAATTGATCAAACTAGAGATAAGTTAATTCAAGTTTATGGACGGGAAGTTACGGATCAAGAAATAATCAAAGTTTTAAAAATTGATTATGATGATTATTTAATGGCTTCATTATTAAATAATAATGCTCTTAGTTTAGATTATGAAAGCGATGAAGAAAGTAACTTTTATAATTATTTAAAAGATAACAGTAGTATTGATAAAGAAGCATTAATGATGTTAAAAGAAGGATTAGAAAAACTGGATGATAAGTCGAAAAATATTATTGTTAAACGTTATTTCTATGATTATTCTCAACAAGAAATAGCGGCTATGTATGGAATGAGTCAGACTAGTGTTTCGCGTTGTGAAAAGAAATTAATTAATCAGTTAAATCAATATATTGCATAAAACCATTATTTTTTATTCATAATACTAATGGTGATAAAATGAATCATAATTCATATCAAGAATTAGTGAAAAAACATATGCCGAAAAGATCTAAGATAAAAAAATTATTCTTAGCTTTTTTTAGTGGGGGCATGATTGGAATTGGATCACAATTGCTAAGTAATTTTTTAGTTTATTTATTTAAAATTCCAATTAAAGATAGTTATGTTTGGGTGGGAATTATTTTAGTATTAGTTACTGCACTATTGACAGGATTAGGTTTTTTTGATGATTTAGTAAGTTTTTTTGAAGCTGGTTTAATTATTCCAACCACCGGTTTTTCTCACGCAGTTATTAGTGGTGCCCTGGACGGTAAAAGGGAAGGCTTTATTGTTGGAATATCACCATCAATGTTTAAATTATGTGCATCCGTAATTGTTAGTGGTGTTACCACCAGTTTCATTCTAAGTATTATTGGGTGGTTAATTTATGGATAGTAAAACAGTAGAATGTTACTTACATGAAAATTATGCTATCGCGGGATCATTAGAAAATAATAATGTTTTAAAAGATGTTTCTTATTTAAAAGATTTCTATGGAGGAATGAAGAGTATTGAAAAATCAGAGATAAGAATTAATGAGTTAGTTTTAAATAAGTTAATTACGGATCAAACGAAATTGGTTATTGGTGGTAATTTAGATAATCAACTCACCGGTTTATCTTATGCTCTTACTAATCGTAATGTGAATTATTTAGGAATATATAGTGCTTGTGCCACTTTTATCGAAGGCTTAATAATTGCATCAAAGTTTGCTAATAAAAAAGAAGATATTGTTGTTATAACTTCTTCGCATAATTTAATAAGTGAACGTCAGTTTAAGTATCCAATTGAATATGGTAGTCCTATTAAAGCTTATAGTACTTTTACTACTACTGGTTGTGTAGGAGTGGTTGTTAATAGGAATCTAAGTAAATATAAAATAACGGATTATACTATGGGTAAAGTAGTGGATTATGGAATTGATGATGCTAGTAATATGGGAGCAGTGATGGCACCAGGAGCTTTTGAAACAATTAAAACCCATTTAAAAAATTTTAAAAGAACAATCGATTATTATGATTTAGTATTAACAGGGGATTTAGGAAAATATGGATTATTAATTTTAAAAGATTTATTAAAAGAAGCTAATATTGATACGGATAATATTGTTGATGCCGGAAGTTTATTATATCCAGATGATTATAATAAAGCGGGTGGTTCAGGCCCAGTTTGTTTACCATTAATTCTATTCAAAAAAGTATTATTGGAACGTAAATATAAACGAATCTTGTTAGTTGGTACGGGTGCATTGCATTCTAAAGTAATGGTTGATCAAAAACTTACTATTCCTACCATCAGTCATGCGGTATCTTTGGAGGTTAAATCATGATATATTTATATAGTTTTTTATTACCAGCTATTATTTGCTTAATCGCCCAAATTATATTGGATAATACCAAATTAACACCAGGACATGTGACATCGTTATTTACAATTGTGGGAGGATTACTAAGTTATTTAAATCTTTATGATCTTTTAATTAAATATTGTGGTGCTGGTGCAACTTCAATTATTATGAATTTTGGAGCGGCTTTATATCAGGGTTGTTATCACGGTTTAAAGAATAATGGAATTTTAGGAGCATTCACTGGCATGTTTAGTAAATCGAGTGCGATATTAACCGCTACAATTATTTTTGGTTTTATCATTTCACTCCTATTAAAACCTAAAAACTAACTATTCCCATAGTTAGTTTTTTATTGTATAATATTTAAAGAAATAGAGGATTGGATATGGAAAATAATAATAAATCAAATTTACCATTAATATTTATTTTTGTAATTATTTTTATTTTTATCTTTTTCATGCCTAATATTATAAAATTATTTGATAGAGATCCAGAAACTATATCCTCTGGTGATACAAGTAAAAAGTCACATACTTATTCTCCTATTGAAGAAAACCCAATGTATGACTTTGCGACTGATTTAGTGATTAATTATGATGGGGTGACCATTAAGAATTTTGATTTAACTGACGGCTTTTCTTTTGAATTAATAAATAATAAAAGTACTTCACTTACTAATAATGATCATTATTTCTTAGAATTATATGATAATGATGAAACATTATTAGAAAGATTGTATTTAGCAATTGATCAAAATATGGCACCAGCTACGCATCGACAATATGCTTTTAGTTCAAAACAATTTAATAAAATTAAACTAGTTAAGAAAAACGTTAGTGATTATCCATATGTTAACAAAGAATTAAATGATAATAATGAATATGTTTTAACTTGCATTGGTAAAGATACTTATATTTATACTTTTGATAGTAATATGAAATTAAATCATATTAAATATAGTTATATTGAAAATAAAACGGATGGTTTAAATTATATGGAAGATGCCATTCTTTATAAGAATAAAGCAATTGAATTAGATACGATTAATGGGGTTGATGCAACTTATCAAGAGAGTTTGAATCATTTTGATTTCTTGGTATTATATAACTTAAGTAGTGTTACTGATAAAAAAATATATAATAATAAAGTATATCCTTTGGATACGGAATTAAAAGTAGTTAGTTTTGAAATGAATAGTCAAGAATATACTTGTGAGTAGGGGATTTTATGGAAATAAAGTTTTTAATTAATGATTTTGAAGGCCCACTTGATTTATTATTACATTTAATAAAAGAATTAAAGATGGATATTTTAGAAATCAATACTAATTTAATAATTGAACAATATTTAGATTATATTCATCAAATGAAAGACATGAATATTGATGTTACTAGTGAATACTTGGTTATGGCATCAGAATTATTACATTTAAAAAGTAAGATAGTTTTAAATATAAAAGATGCTGAAGATGATAGTGAATACGAAATCAATAGTGAAGATGATCTAAAAAATAAATTAATCGAATATGAAAAATACAAAAATATCATGCCGGCTTTTAAAGATTTAGCTGATAAAAGAAGCGAAGTATTTACCAAACTTCCTGAATCATTTACGGAGTATCAAAAAGAAGTTAAATTAAGTAGTGATATAACACTAGATGATTTACTTAATGCTTTTATGAATTTTCAAAAGCGTGAAGAATTAGCAAAGCCATTAGAAACAACTATTACGAAAAAAGAATTAAGTGTGGAAGAACGTACTAAATCAATTCGTAGTATTCTTAAAACAAAAAGAAAGATGAATTTTTTAGAATTATTTGATAAAATAAGTAAGGAATATGTAATTGTTACGTTTTTATCGTTACTTGAGATGAGTAAGGATCATGAAATTTTAATCACTCAAGAGGATAATTTTAGTAATATTTTTATAGAGAGTATGATTTGATATGAATTTACAAGCAGTTTTAGAGGGTTTACTATTTGTTGTTGGTGATGAAGGTTTAACTTTAGATCAAATATGTGATGTTATGGAAATTGATAAAGTTACTGCTAAAGAATTATTAATGAGTTTAAAACAAGATTATGAAAGTGATAATCGTGGAATTCGTATTAGTTTTTTAGGAGATGCTTTTAAATTAACAACAAAAGTAGAACATAAATGTTATTATGAAAAATTAGTTGATAATCCAATTAGTAATATGTTGAGTGAACAAGCCTTAGAAGTTTTAGCAATCGTTGCATATAATCAACCAATTACGAGAGTAGAAGTTGATAATATTCGTGGAGTTAATTCTAGTTACGCAATTCGTAAATTAGTCTTGAAAGGTTTATTAAAAGAATCTGGTAAAAGTGATATGCCAGGAAGACCTAATTTATATTGTACTACCCGTGAATTTTTAGATTATTTTGGGTTAGCAACTATTAATGATTTACCTAAAATGGAAACAAAAAGTACGGAACAAACTGAGACTGATTTATTCACATCTATTTATAAAGAGGAAAATATTTAAAAAGCTTAAAGATTATGTTATAATCTTTTACATGCCCGCGTGGTGAAATTGGTAGACGCGTTGGACTCAAAATCCAATGGTAGCAATACCGTGCCGGTTCAAGTCCGGCCGCGGGCACCATTAATGAAACAAGCGAACTTATAGTTCGTTTTTATTTTTTTATTAATATAATTGATGAAAAACTGGTGATAACAATATAAAAAGTTTACAAGGAGTAACAACCATGTTATAATGATTTTATGATAGGGTGGATAAAGATGAATAAGAAAAATGAATTCAAGAACTATATCCTACACTTTGTAATAATTATCCTTTTATTTGTGGTAACTATTTTTGGTGTTGCTTATGCTTATTATACTGGCCAATTAAATAGAACTAATGATCCGGCTAGTGCAGAATTCACAGCGAGAACATTAGGAGTAAGTTTTACTGATGGCTCAAATATTAATCTATCCAATGTATTACCAGGGGCAACAATTATCAAAACTTTTACTATTTCTAATACAGGAAA
The DNA here is from genome assembly GCA_016282415.1 of Caryophanales bacterium. Taxonomy (GTDB): domain Bacteria; phylum Bacillota_I; class Bacilli_A; order RF39; family UBA660; genus RGIG8386. The sequence continues at coordinate 15,766 of JAEEKO010000028.1, forward strand.
TACTGCTGGTGTTTATGATATTAATTTAACTGATGTTTCAAATAATTTTAGTCGCTCAACCGATGTTGTTTATACTTTATCTAGTGATAATAGCGGCGGAACGGTTTCACAAACAACTTTTCCAAGTGTTAACACAACTATTGCAAGTAATGTAACAATTGGTGTTGGCGTAACGCAACATTATACTTTAACTATTCAATATCTTAATGCTCAAGTAAGTCAAAATGTTGATATGAATAAGAGTATTACAGCAACGATTCAAATTTCAGAATAATATTTTTATAAATAAGCTTATGCTTATTTTTTTATTGAAAAAAAATATGTTTTATAGTAATATAACTACTAATTCTGGGGGTTGAGCGGAATGTTAAACATAAGAACAGATGATTTTCTTAATCGCGATTTAAAACGAAATGTTAGTGATTTTTGTAAAGAAACTAAAGATACTAATTTAGTCATGGAATTTATTGATAAAACTGATTTTACTGAAAAAGAAAAATACTTTTGTAAAATTGAGACATTGTCAACACTTACAATTTGCCGTGACAATCAAAGCTATGCACAACCACTAATTTGTTTTGAACATCTTAAAAGCGAATTAAAAGAATTAGTAGATTATTATACTTTAACTAATGAAGAGAAAAAAGATAAGTCTACCGCGGTTTTAGCAAAGAAGAAGGAATATAGACAAGAATATAGTGATTGGTCATTCCTTTATCAACATGCCGTTTTTAAGTGTGCTTTAATGCAACTTCAATCAAATTTGTATGAAGTTGATGAATTATTAGAATCAATTGAACCAATATGTGACGCTATTCCTGGTTATTATCAAATGGAAGCGAGAGTATTAAAGGGAAGAATTATTAAAAGAGTTAATGTTAAAGAAGCTAGGGAAATTTTTAATGGGGCTCTTAAAATGTTTAATTCGGCTGATGCTTGTTTTGAATTAGCTTATTTAGAAATGCAACAAGGTAATTATGATCGTGCAATAACTTTATATAAAACTTTAAAAAGTAATAGCAATGATTTAATCAGTTACCAAAAAATGACCCGTATTAATTTAAGCCGTATGTATATTAAACAAAAAAAATATGATTTGGCAGAAGCTGAATTAAATGCATTATTAGAAAAAGAATACATTGTAAAGAACGCCGTTTATTTAGAATTTGGTAAACTTTATATGGCGTCAGAGAATTTTGATAAAGCTCGTGAATATTACATAAAATTATTAAATGAAAGTAATAATTCTTTTGATATTGTATCAGCATTTTGTGATTTAGCTATTATTGAAAAGTCATGTGGTAACATTGATTTAGCATTGCAATATGTTGAAAAAGCTAAACAACATCGTGAAACTAATGATAATTATGTTAAATTAGTTGAAGCAAAAGTATATTTATTTGCTGATAGACAAAAAGAAGCATATGATATTTTATGGAAGATGATTGCTGAAGGAACCGAAAAAGATAAATACTTAGCAGCTGATGAAATATTAAAATATGCTTATAATGTTGGTGATCATGAAACTGCGAAAAAGGCTTTACCATATTTAAAAGATAGCAAAAATAGAATTGATCAAAATACTTATGATTTTTATACTTTCTTGTTATACTATGCCGGAAGCAAATCTTATGAAGCGGGAGCTTTAGCCAGAAAGATTTATCGTAATCGACCTGGTAGTATGGTAGTATTTAAAACCATAATTGACGCAGAATTAGATATTGAAAACTATGCTGAAGCTGAACGCTTGATTAAACATGCTGAAGAAAAAAATGAATTAAATCAAGGTCAAATCCTTTCAATGAAAGTATTAGTATATTATCATTCTAATCAAATTCAATTATTTAATGAAAATTTTGAAAAATTATTAGCAATTGATGATGATAGTGTTGCGGAATCCTTATACTATTTAGGACGTGATTTATACCATTATGATTATAATTTAGGATTTAGATGTTTTGAAAAAGCTCGTACATTTGAATCATCTTATCATAATGTGATAAATTTATTCTATGTTGCAACTTTCATGCCAAATAGTGAACAACAATATCAATATAAGATTAATGTTATTAATGAATTATTATCCGATAAAATGATTGCTAATGACCCAATATCAGTAGGGCGATTAAAAATATCATTATTAAGAACATATATTGCGTTGGGTAAATATGAACAAGCTAAGGAAATGGGTACGGAGATTATGGTATTGTCGACTGATCCGTTCTTTGTTAATGATGCTAAATTAGCATTATCAATTCTTAACCGTGTTGAAGAAAATTATCAACGATCATTTGAACTTGCTAAGGAAGTATTTGAATCAGGATACTTTGCTAAACACGCTTATATTCAAATGATTAAATCAATACACTTGATTGATCCAGAGAAAGCTCGTGAATTATATAATAGTTATTCTATTGAATCAGATCGAGCTAACCTTGATTATGAATATGCAGTATTGTTAATTAAAGAAAGAAAACTAGATGAAGCTTTAGAATTATTAAATAAAGTTAAAGCTAATAAAAAATATCGTCCATTCTTAAATGCTAAGAGTGATGAAAAGATAGCACTTATTGAAGAAATTAAAAAACAAGGTGCAACTAATGATGCTGATTTTGGAAACGAAAAAGAAATGGTTGATTGTAATTTTGAATTAAAATAAGAGTCGTTTTGACTTTTATTTTTTTTATGATTGGGGTATAATAAATAACATAAGGTGAGCTAAAATGAAGAAGAAATTTTTAAATCAAATTGGGGTATTTATTGGTTTTATTTTTTTACTAGAAATTATTTATAAAGCATTGGTTTATCATACTTTTTTTAGTAGTGCTACCATCTATACTTTATTATTCTGTTTACCATTTACTTTCTTGTTTATGCTTATTAAAATTTTTAATCATAAAGTAAATCGTATTTTATTTTACGTGCTTGAGTTATTAATAACAATTTATTTCGCATTCCAATATTGTTTTCATATGTTCTTTGCAACACCATTTAGTTTTGCAACTTTGGGTTTAGCTGGTCAAGCTTTTGATTGGTGGGAGAATATTAAAAATTTAATTATTGGTAATTGGTGGCAAATTATTTTATTATTTGTGCCATTAATAATTACCATTGCCTTAGTTAAATTTATTAATTTTGAAAAATATCGTTTAAAAAAGACGCTTTTATTATTTGGATTCTTCTTCTTAACTTATGGTTTAAGTATTGTTAGTTTATTTATTAATAAGAAACCAATTTATTCCGCTTATAATTTATATTTTAATGTTAATAGTGTTATTGATAACTATAAAGAATTTGGAGTATTATGTGCAACTAGATTAGACATTGAACGTTTAACCTTCCATTTTAAAGAAAAGATTATTACGGATAATAACTTTGATATTGTCAGTCAACCTAAACCAGAATACACTGATGATGGTCAACTTATTGATTATGGTGATAATATTACCCAAATTGACTTTGATACTTTAATTAGTGAAACAAATGATAAAAATTTAAAGAATGTTCATACTTTCTTTAAAAATCGTGCTGCTACTAGTAAGAATCAATATACTGGAATGTTTAAAGGTAAGAACTTAGTTTATGTTTTAGCTGAAGCATTCAATGAAATAGCAGTAAGTGAAGAATTAACACCAACATTATATAAAATGATTCATACTGGTTTTGAATTTAACAATTTCTATTCACCAGTATTCTTAAGTACTATTGGTGGCGAATTCCAGTCTGGAACAGGATCAATTCCTAGTCAAGAAACGTTAACAACATGGAAGCAAAAAATGGTTAAGAATCCATATGCAATCGGTAATTCATTCAGCAAGGAAGGATATAATGTTCAAAGTTATCATGACTGGACTTATACTTATTATGGACGTCAAAAATACATGAAGAATCTAGGATTTGATAATTATAAAGGATGTAACGTTGGAGATTTCTATAAACTATTTAGTAATTCTAGAAATGGTCAATGTAAATGGTTACCTAGTGATGTTGAAATGATTAATGGAACTTTTGCTGATTATGGAACTAGTACTCCATTTGCAACTTATTATGTAACGGTTTCTGGACATGCTCCATTTAACTTTACGGGAGGTAATTCAACTTCTTTAAAATATAAAGATTTAGTAAAAGATTTACCTTATTCAACTAATGTTAAAGCTTATATTGCTAGTCAAATTGAACTTGATCGAGCAATGGAAGCATTAATTAATAAATTAACTGAAGCTGGCATTTTAGATGATACAGTTATCGTTTTAGTAGGAGATCATTATCCTTATACTTTAACTGTTGATGAAGTAAATGAAGCAGCTTCTTATAAAAAAGATGGTATTGTTGAAATTAACCATAGTAATTTAATTATTTGGAATAATGCAATGCCAGAAAAAATTACAATAAACAAAGTTGGTAGTCAAATCGATATATTACCAACCGTATTAAATTTATTTGGTATTGAATACGATTCACGATTAATTATTGGTCGTGATATCCTATCAAGTAGTGAAGGACTTGCTATTATGTCTAATCGTAGTTGGGTAACTGATAGTGGAACATACTATGCCGGATCTCGTAAATTCGTACCAAAAGAAGGCGTAACTGTTGATAGTGATTACGTTAATAATGTTAATAGTTTAGTATCTAATTACTTTACAATGAGTAAATATTTGATATCTTATAACTATCATGAATTAGTGTTAGGAGAAAAATAATATGTGTGGTATAGTGGGTTTTGTTAATAATGATAAAAAGACTAATAAAGATAAAATAATTAAAAAGATGGCCGATAAAATAATTCATCGTGGTCCGGATAGTGAAGGATATTATACGGATGGTGATATTGCTTTAGGCCATCGCCGTTTATCTATTATTGATTTAAGTAATGGGTTACAACCAATGTTTAATGAAGATGAAAGTTTAGTTGTTATCTTTAATGGTGAGATTTATAATTTTAAAGAATTAAAAAAAGATTTAAAAAAACATCAATTTAAAACTAATTGTGATACTGAAGTATTACTTCATGGTTATGAAGAATATGGTGTTGATATCGTTAAAAAATTACGTGGTATGTTTGCTTTTGTTATCTGGGATAAAAAGAATAAAGTACTTTTTGGAGCCCGTGATCATTTTGGAATTAAACCATTCTATTATGCTAAGTTTAATGACACCTTTATGTTTGCAAGTGAGATCAAAGCATTAATGGAACATCCAGATTTTAAAAAGGAATTAAATAAAGATATTTTAGGGCCTTATTTATCATTTAGTTTTGTTCCGACTGATGAAACTTTCTTTAAAGGGGTTAATCGTTTAAGCGCTGGAGAATATTTTATATATAAAGATAATGAATTATCTATTAAGAAATATTTTGATGTAACCTTTGATGCGACTAATGAACCATATGAAGATTATGTTAAAAAAATTAGCGCTATTATGAAAGATAGTGTTAAACACCATATGATTAGTGATGTTGAGGTTGGATCATTCTTATCAAGTGGAATCGATTCTTCTTATATCGTATCACTTGCTAAACCAGATAAAACTTATACTGTTGGTTATGAAAATAAAAAATATGATGAAATTAGTTATGCTAAAGATTTAACTAATCGTTTAGGAATAACGAATCATTCTAAAATAATTTCTAAAGATGAATTTGTGAACATAGTTCCTAAAATAATGTATCACATGGATGAACCAGTTTCAGATCCAGCAGCAATCGCTCTTTACTTTGTTGCTAAAGAAGCTTCTAAAGATGTTAAGGTTGTATTATCTGGTGAAGGTGCTGATGAATTCTTTGGTGGTTACAATATGTATCGTCAAATCGTAGATGCATCATTTTATAATAAGGTTCCATTCTTTATTCGTCATGCTATCAGCAATGTTTGTAAATTACTTCCAGAAGTAAAAGGAGTTAATTTCTTAATTCGTCGTGGTGAACGTTTAGAAGATTCTTATGTTGGAATGAATCGTATTTATTCTGATAAACAAGTTAAACAGATTTTAAAAACCCGACCAATAATGCCTAATCGTGAAGTTATGAAAGACGTTTATGAATTACATAAAAATGATTCTGACTTAGATAAAATGCAAGCGGTTGATATTAATTATTGGTTAATGAAAGATATTTTAGGTAAAGCTGATCGTATGACTATGGCTAACTCAATTGAGGGTAGAGTACCATTTACCGATATTGAAGTATTTAATGTTGCTAGAACTTTACCATTCAGTGCTAAGGTTACTAAAGAAAATACTAAAGTTGCGCTTCGTGATGCAGCTAAGGAAGTTATTCCTAACGAATCATATAAGAAGAAAAAATTGGGATTCCCTGTACCAATTCGTGAATGGATGAAGGAAGATGACCTATATAATAAAGTAATGGATGCCCTTGATACACCAATTGCTGAAGAACTATTTAATACTAAACAATTAAAGAAAATGATGACTGATCATAAGAATGGTAAAAAGGATAATTACCGTAAAGTTTGGACTATCTATGCCTTTATTGTATGGTATCAAGTATTCTTTTTAGAACAATATCAATTTTGATATTGTTTTTTATTATAAAAAGGTTGCATTTATCATAAAATGTGGTATTATTAAGAAGTAAGTTTTTTCTTAGTTTAAATTGCTCTTCCGGATTTATACTCAGATTAAACGGATTAATTAATAAAGGAGGAAATGAAAATGGCTGTTACAAAAGAACAAAAAGCTAAGTTAGTTAAAGAATTCGGTAAGAATGATAAAGATTCTGGAGCTACTGAAGTACAAATTGCTGTATTAACTGCAGAAATCAATGATTTAACTGAACATTTAAAAGTTCATACTCATGATTATCATTCAAAACGTGGTTTATTAATGAAAGTTGGTAAAAGACGTAGTTTACTTGATTATTTAAAGAAAAACGATGTAGTTAGTTATCGTAAAGTTATTGAAAAATTAGGTATAAGAAAATAGGGCACTTGTTTTTAAGTGTCTTTTTTTCTGGAGGAAATTATGAAACACACG
>JAEEKO010000029.1 GCA_016282415.1 Caryophanales bacterium
AATCCAAAAACAAAATAGCTATCTTCTATTTTACTTGAATCAATATAAATACCATTACCAACTTTTTCTATCATACCTTTTTCTTTCATAATATTAAGATACATTCTATGAATACCAAGATTAGATAGTTCTTTTGAAGTAACATATCCATTATTCATTTCCATAATAGATTCAATAATTTCTATATTACTTTGGTCTTTAAATTCTTTTATTGACATCCTTTCCATAAATATTCCTCCTTGACAAATCTAATGAAATTATAACATTTATCATTAGTTTTGTCAAATACTATAAAAAAGAATTGGAAGTGTTTTTCCAGAACTTAGTAATTTTACCTACTTTTGGAAATTTATTTCCAATACTCTTAATAATCAATTTTTATGCATTTTTTTAAATTTACGTACCTAGCTTAGCACCTAAAATAAATCAATATGCATTTTGTCCTTTATTTTCAACAAAATATAAACTATTTGCTTTCTTCAAGGGAAAAAGAATACCCTGCTTTTTTGTCATATTTTTCATAATTATTGATTTATCACTTGCTATATTTCTCGTAAATAGCCCTATTTTATCTATCTTGCTCTATATAGTTGTTCCCCATTAGTTCCCGAAATAACTATTTCCATATATAATTAAACATTTTTATCATTAGTTCTTTATCTTCTTTAAATCTTTTTTCATCAATACTTTTTAATATATTTTCTACTTCATTTATAAATGGTTCAATACTTTCATCAAATGCTTTCTCATTAAACCATTTAATAATAGTTTTAATTATTTTTTCAGCTTTATAATTTTCACCCATATTGATTTGTGGATTAATTTTTGTATACATAGAATCCTTTTCTTTAAAAAAGCCATGATATTCTGACAATGTATTCTTGATTTCTGTGGATAATTCAGTAAGTTTTTTAAATAATGCACTTGTATTAATATGATGGAAAAATTCTTTATTTTTAACAGAATAATAAGTAGTATATAGTTCAAAATATAAACTATACACAGTATTTATAATACGTCTTTTAGCCATAAAATACTGACATATAGCTGAAACTAAACCAACTATAATTCCGCATCCCAAATTGGTAATTATATTTATGCTTAATTTTTGATCTATACCAAATAATTGGAATAAATATAACATTGGTATTAATGCTACCATCATTATTATTGAAATAATTATAATAATTCTTGATTCTTTCATGTAATCACCTCACTTATTAATTATATATTATATCACAAAATAATTTCAATTTACACGGAAGCATTATTTTCTTACACATATGTGTTGGATGTATTACATACTTATGTTATAATCATTATAGGAGATGATATGAATGGAATTAATAGATAAAAAAATATCTAAAATACATAATTACATATATGCAAATGAAGGTTTAAGTAATTCAGAAGTGTTAAATGAATTCTTAAAGATATTTTATTGCAAAATATTAGATGAGCAAGAAAAAAACGAACTTGTTAAGAGCTTATCTCCTGATGCAATTATTGAAAAGATAAATACATTATATGAGACTTTAAAAGATAGATTAAAAAACATTATTGATTCAAAAGAAAAAATTAATTTAAAAAAAGAAACCATAGTATATGCGATTGAGGAGTTAAAAGAAGTTAAATTTAAAACTATTACCTCCGATGTAAAAGGTCACATCTTACAAAAAATTATTGATAGATCATATAGGGAAAGTCGTGGTCAGTTTTTTACTCCTGCGCCTGTTGTTGATTTCATGGTTAAAATGATTAATCCTTGCAAAGGAGAAAAAGGTTGTGATCCTGCTTCTGGAACTGGCGGATTTATGTTTACTGCTCTAGAGCATATTTCAGAAAACAATGCCATCACAAAAAAGGATATTGATAATATTTATTTTTATGATATAAGCAAATCACTTATCAAATTAATTGCTATGAGAATGATGTTTGAATTTTCATATAACGAACCAAATTTTGATGTGAGAGATAGTATTGCTGAAGATTATGATATGAATTTTGATTACGTATTAACGAACCCGCCTTTTGGAACACAGGGTAAAATAATGGATTCTAAAATATTAAGAAAATATCAATTGGGGTTAGATGACAATAATAAAGCTTTAAAAGCACAAGTTCCAGATTTATTATTTGTTGAAAAAGTTATAAAGATTTTAAAAGACAATGGCCGTGGAGCTATCATATTACCTGACGGCGATTTTGAAAATCCATCTCAAGAATACTTTAGGAAATATTTAATTAACACAGTTAAAATTGATGCTGTTGTGTCATTACCTGACGGAACATTTATACCTTACGGCACTGGTGTAAAATCAAGTATTGTCTTCTTTACCAAAATTAAAAGTGATGAATTAAAAATATTAAAAGATAATGATTATGACATATTCTATGGCAAAATAACAAAATTAGGTTATTCTTTTTCAAAACACTCTAAAGATCTATTTTTACCAAATGGTAAAATTGACGAAGATTATAATGAAATTGTTAATTCTTACTACAATAAAAAATACAACGATAATGCATATTTGATAAAAGCAAGCGAGATAATAAAAAATAAGCACATATTATCTGAGAGTTTTCATTCACCTATCTACAAAAGAAACATTGAAAAAATAAAAGAAAATAAATGTTTACCCCTTAAGGATTTAGTTGAATTTAATTATAGTAAAGAAAAGATTGAAAAAGATAAGAACTATAATTATATCGAAATCGCTGATATTAATTCTTATACTAATGAAATAATTAATTGTACTGAGATGTTAGGTGAAGATTTGCCAAGTAGAGCCAGTTATAAATTAAATGAAAATGATCTTATAGTTGCAGTATCTGGAAACTCAATCGGCACAAAAAAACAAGCAAAGGCACTGGTTACAAAGAATTTCGAAAACTGTATATGTACTAATGGATTTGCAGTTATGAAAGCAACTAAAATATCACCATACTTTTTACTTCATTTCTTCAGCAGTGAGGATTTCTTAAAACAAGTTTTAAAGTTCAAATATGGAACAGCTATTCCTTGCATAGGAAGAGAAGATTTTGAAAATATTCTTGTTCCAATTCCTACAGATAGAGAAATATCAAAAATTGAAGAAAGAATTAAAAAAGCTATCGAATTAAGAGACGAAGCTTTAAGATTATTGCAAATTTAAAGAACCTAATTTAGGTTCTTTAATTATGCTTCTCTATAATCAATTTGAGTAGCATCATATTCTACAGTTTTTGGATTTGTTTTATTTATACAATCATCTATATTTCTATACCATGGATGTTTTATATCAAGTTCATCTTTCACTCCTGGAATAAGAACATCTATAATATAATTTTGATATAAATGATTTGGTGATGTGGGAGAATGTGATATACGATCTGGATTCATAAATACAAACTCATGTTTTCCAGTTCTTTGGAATAAATCAACAGCCATCATTGAAAAATCAGATACTAATGGAGCTGCCTGATTAATACCAGTTTCATTATCTGTTCTATCACTTGGTTCGTGTGTTTGCAAAATTTTATATAATGCATTTTTTGTTCTAAATGCTTTTTCACTTAATTTTTCATCATCAGATTTTTCAATAAATTCTTTTAAATCATTAATTGTAGAAAAATAGGATGATAAATCTGCATTATCTGGGCCTGGATTTTCTTTAGTCCATCTAAAATCAGGAAAAGTCTTATTTACATTTTTCTCTTCCCAATCTTTTTTAGCTTTTAAATAACGATTATAACCTTTTTGATAAATGCTATCTTTATCAATATTTATATACTTTTTCAAAGTATTAAAAGCTTGATCTTTTGTAATTCTTTTTTGATGATCATCTTCATTAGTATCGCCAGATCTAAACTCTGAATTAGTTTTCAATCCTTTACATTCAACTACATAATAGTCGTTTGTCCCTTTTTTCTTGATTAAAAAATCTCCTTTATAGCCAATCTTTTTTTCATCAAAACCTCCAGCTGGTTTTTCTTTTATTCTTAATACTTCATAATCATTCTCAGCTAAATATTGAATTAACAATATTTCAGATAAAGCTCCTTGAATATATCCCTGTGCACTTGGACTCAATTTTAGAGCTTCAATTATCTGCTCTGGTTCTACACAAAATTGTTCTTGTAACCATTCATATATTCCTTTATTATCCATAAAAACACTCCCAACAATAAAAGACAAGTTTCATTCATCTAAAACAATTATAACATAAAATTACAAATTTTAACATTTTAGCAAATACTATTTATTATTCATAATAACTTGTATTATTTTTTTAGAGCGATTAATACATACGGAGGTATCTATGTTAAGAAAATGCACTGATGAAGATATAAGTAATGAAGAATGCGAAAAGGTTATTGATCCTTTTTATGAAAACTATGATAGTTATTTGGAAGAATATGTTGTGCCTGAAGTTATAGCATTTTATATTGCTAGCTTATTTTATAGAAATGCTATGTGCGAAGCAACTTTTAAACAACATTTTAATTCTGCGTATGATACTTTTAAGTTGAAGAAACTTTAAAGACTTATTCACACCTATTTACAAGTACTTTAGATGAAGTAGTAGCCGTAATAGATAAATTAGATAACAATAAAACCGATGATGTTTAGTCACCGGTTATTATTTAACAATACTTTTTCATCAATTTAGAAAACTCAGTAGTCCAACCACTTGTATGTGTTATTTTTGCTATTATGTCATTACTATTAAGCAACTCGCTCTTTGAGAACTTTGAAATTTGCTCCCATCCTTTTCTTGGAATAATATATGTTGCGTTACCATAATAATTGCATTCTAAGCAACAAATATTATCAAAAATAAATGCAAAATATCCTGTAAACCCTCCAGTTCCACAAAAAATATCGCTTGGATTATATGATTCAATAGTATCAAATCTATACTCTTCAAAACTCTTTTTATTTTCATCAGAGTTATTTTTGCATTTTTTACACATTAAGCTATCAATTTTTATTCCTTTTGGTAAGATTTCCCAATTACAACGTTTTATCTTATTACTTGATTTAAGCAGATTATACCCTTGGTCAAATAATTCACAAAAACCAAAAATTTCTAAGAACATATTAATTATTAGCTTCACTTTATCTTTATTATAAGTATCACTAAAGTTGGCAATTATATATTCGTTACCTTTATCATCTGTTCTTAAGATAAACTCAATATTGGTTGGATCTATTTCAACTTTAGGATAAGCATATCTGTATATATCGCTATATCCGCTGTGTTCATATCCTCCCCAATCTTTTAAATTCCACTCTATAGTTGTTATATATCTATATACCTTATCTTGTTTTTTATCTGGATAAGAATAACCATTAGTATTCTTTCTACAATTTACACCAAACTTTGGAGAAGGCTCTATAGCTAGTCCTTCCTCAAAAGATTTAATATTTAACTTAGTTAGCTCATTGTTAGTTATTCTTAATCCTATTAGGAATTCTTTGTTTTCAAAATCATCAATAAAATCTATTGAATTAATTCTTTTTTTTGATATAATCATTATAATTTCTCCTTCTAATTAGCAGAAGGAAACCACAGATGCCTTAATCTTCTTATTTTTCTTTTCTTACGCCTTTAAATTTACCACCAGACGTTTTAACATCCATAAATTGACCATTTATAGAATTTCTTTTTATATATAGTCCTATTCGTTCATTTAAAAACTGTGATCTTTGTCGAACTGCACCTATTCTAGCATTATCATTTACTGGCATATTTACAGCCATATTATCTCTCCTTTCTTCTAAGAGATTTAACACGCTCTGATAATAATTATGTATAATTTTGTCCGATAACTTGATTTTTTTTAAAATTCCTGTTATGATAGTCATACAAAGAGGGTGTCAATTATCTCTGTTTGTGTTTGTCTATATAGTTTACTTTGTAATCTATATGTCTTGTATTTGCATCTGTAGTTCCCATCTACATTTGCTATAAGTATTTGCTATTGCTCGCAAATGCTTTTTTTATGCATTTTTAGCCTTTTAGAAGCATTTTTGTAGCGTACAACTGCTGTAACTTATAGCAATTACATTATAGCATAATAGGCCTGGAAAAACAACAGATAAAGCAGATTTAAACAAACAAATGAACGCTAAAAATAAAAACAAAAGGTTATTTTATTAAAAATGGTACCTAATTGGTACCTAATTCTATTTTTAGGGAACTATCAAATTGATAAAACCCTTACATTTCTACAAAAAATGAGAGCACGGTTAATTGCTCTCTTCAGGGAAAAGAGAACAAAAACAACCATAATGGTTGCTTTTTTAAAAATTGATATTTATATAATTATCATGGTAAATTACTTCAAATGTTCTATCTTTTTCACACGAAATAGTTTTATCTTTATATTCCATATCAATACGATAAATTTGCACATCTTTTTCTAATAGTTCTTGATAAATTTTATTTATTCTAATATTAGAACTATCAATAATATCTAATTCATTAACTGGAATTGTTAATGAATAGCAGCAATCATCATAACCTTGCTTTTTTGTAAATTTATTCGGATTAATATAATAAATAGTTATTGAATTTAAATCCTTCATTAATACCACCTAATTCAATTTCTTACCTTTTTTCATAATAGCATATATTATTAATTCTATTGATATAACAATCATTACAATAACAATCATAACTCTTACATCACCAATAAATAATTAATTAAAAAATTAGCAAATGTTGATATAAATTAAAATATATTAAATTTAATTTGATCTTTCATACTATCCACCACAATTATCATAACATAAAAACCAGTGTTTAATTAATAAGCACTGGTTTATTTACATTTAACTTGCTATTGAATTAGCTATTTTTAGTAATAGTCTATCTTTATCTACTGAACTTCGAACAACTTTTACAACCCTATCATAGCTCGGATCTTTAATAATATCTTCTTCAATAGTTTTTAGTTCATAATCTAATTTATCTTCTTTGATTTTGTTACAGATAAATGAAATATATTCGGTAGGAAGTGCAAGCGATTTAAGTAAAGCATCAAGTTCATGAGCTTTAATTCCTAACTCACCAGCATTTTTCCATTCCCAAGTTTCTTCCAATCTTGTTAATTCCACAAAATCATCTAATGCTTTAGATCTTTCTAAATAGCCATTTTCTAATAGGTAATTATAAAATAATTCACTACTACAAGTTATATGGCCATTATCATTAACCTTTACATCAGTAAAATTTAAATTATTTAAATTAGCATTAATTGTTGATTGATGATGGTCAAAAACTCTTAAGTGTTCTGATAAATAAGGACAATTGCTTACAAGATCATAAGATGGTGATAAAAGTGGCATTCCTGTAATAAAGATTTGATCATATAAATAAATAGAACTATCATCAATCATTCTTCTTATTTTAGTTTCTAATTCACTCTTATTATTAACTAAATAATAATCAACATCACGCTCAAAAGCTAGTCTTGCTAACACGATTGACCCAAAACCATCAACATCATTTTTAAGACTAAAAATTATTTTTTTATTTTCTTCTAATTTATCCATATACCCCTCCGAAAATTACTTATTATTTTCAATATATTTCATAGCACTAATTGCTGCAATAGTTCCATCAGCAACTGCCGTAGTTAATTGTCTTACATCTTTAGTACGACAATCTCCCGCAACAAAAATACCATCCTTATTAGTAGAACAATCATCACTAACAACATATTTTTGTTCATTTAATTCAATAGTATCTTTAATCATATCAGTTTGAGCACTCATACCTATAGATATAAACATACCACTGATATTTAACTTTTGATCATTAGTTAAAATAATACCTTCAAGTTCTTCACTACCTAATATTTCCTTAACCCCAGTATTTAATATAATATCAACATTATCTAATTTCTTTACTTTATCTTCTAAAGTCTTTTCACAAGTAAGGCGGTCCCCAATATTTATTAAGTATACCTTGGAAGCGATATTAGCCATATAAATAGCATTAGTTACAGCAGTATTTCCACCACCAATTATAGCTATATCTTTATCTTTAAAGAATGCACCATCACAAGATGTACAGAAATGAATTCCTTTACCAATTAAATCAATTTCATTTGGTAATCCTAATAAACGGTATTTAGAACCAGTAGCAATAATAACTGTCTTAGTTTCATATTCACCACAATCTGTTACTACTTTATTAGGTTTACCGGGAATAATATTTAATACTTCTTCAATTTCAATTGGAATTCCTAAACTTTCTGCTTGTTCATACAAGTTATTGGCTATATTTGCTCCACTTATTGAATGAAACCCCGGAAAATTTTCAACTAATGGTGATGATGATATTTGACCACCAATAGTTTCTTTTTCAAATATAATTGTATTTAAATTAGCACGTTTAGCGTAGATACCTGCCGTAATACCGGCAGGACCTGCACCAACAATTATTACATCATACATCTTATTTCCCTACTTTTTAAAAGTCTCTGCAAATTTTTTAATATTAGATAAGTTAGGGATTAATTCAATTTCACCTTTTTTAATAACTACTAAAGTAGGTGCTTGTTTTACACCAAATTTCTTTGTTGTTTCTACTTCCGCTTCAGCATCAACAAAGTCAAATTTGATTTTATATTTATCTAAAAGTTTTTTAGCAGCAGCACAGTTTGGACATGTTTTAGTTCCAAATAACATAATACCGTCACTTACTTTTTCTTCACATTTACATTCTTTTTTATCACATGCTTTTTTAGCAGTTTTTTTAGTTGTTTTAAGAGCTTTACACATGTTATATTCTTTTCTCATTTCAAACTCTTTACTCTTACCATCATTCCAATTCTTTACTGGACGATAGTATCCAGTTATACGGCTATAAACTTCAGTTTCACAACCACATTCAGGACATTTATAAACTTCACCATTAATATAACCATGATTCTTACATACTGAATATGTAGGACTTAAAGTATAGTATGGTAAACGATAGTTTTCAGCAATCTTTCTAACTAAAGCAGCTGCTGATTGCCAATCTTCTAATCTTTCACCCATGAATGCATGGAATACAGTACCAGAAGTATATAAAGTTTGTAATTCATCTTGAATATCTAATGCTTCAAAAATATCATCAGTGTATCCTACTGGTAAATGAGAACTATTTGTATAATATGGTGTATCATCATCAGAAGCAGTAATAATATCAGGATATAAGACTTTATCTTTCTTTGCCATACGGTAAGAAGTTGATTCTGCAGGTGTTGCTTCTAGGTTATATAAATCACCATATTCTTCTTGATAATCAGATAATTTTTCACGCATGAAGTTTAATACTTGTTTAGTAAATCTTTGTGCTGATTCATTGGTTAAGTCAGCTTTAATCCAGTTAGCATTTAAGCAAACTTCATTCATACCAACTAGACCAATTGTTGAGAAGTGATTATTAAATGTTCCTAAATAACGTTTCGTATATGGATATAATCCTTCATCTAATAATTTAGTAATAACATTTCTCTTAATTTTTAAACTTCTTGCAGCAACGTTCATTAATTTTTCTAGTCTTTCATAGAATTCTTCTTCGTTTTTAGATAGATATGCAATACGTGGCATATTGATAGTTACAACACCAACTGATCCAGTTGATTCACCACTACCAAAATATCCCCCACTTTTCTTTCTTAATTCTCTTAAGTCTAATCTTAAACGGCAGCACATACTACGAACATCAGATGGTTCCATATCACTGTTAATATAATTTGAAAAATATGGAGTACCGTATTTAGCTGTCATTTCAAATAATAATTTATTATTTTCAGTTTCAGACCAATCAAAGTCTTTAGTTATTGAATATGTTGGAATTGGATATTGGAATCCACGTCCATTAGCATCTCCTTCAATCATTATTTCAATGAAGGCTTTATTAACCATATTCATTTCTTTTTGACAATCTTTGTATTTAAAGTCTACTTCTTTTCCACCAATGATACAGTTAAGTTCTGCTAAGTCATTTGGAACTACCCAGTCTAGAGTAATATTTGTAAATGGTGCTTGTGTACCCCAACGAGAAGGTGTATTAACGCCATAAACAAAACTTTGAATACATTGTTTAACATCATGATAACTTAGGTTATCAATTTTAACAAATGGTGCTAGGTATGTATCAAATGATGAGAAAGCTTGTGCTCCAGCCCATTCATTTTG
>JAEEKO010000007.1 GCA_016282415.1 Caryophanales bacterium
TAAGAAGTTTATATTATTGATTGTTGTATTTAATTTAGTTGTTTTAATTTGTTATCATAATGTTTTGTATTATCTTGATTTATTATTTGTGATTTTGCTTGTTGTTTTTTATACGAAGTTTAAGAAAAAATATATATTTTCTTTAATATTAGTTCTTGATTTTATTTTGTGTATTAATTTAAATATGGGAGAAAATTATATTTCAAATGATTATGATTTTAATTATAATTTTGAATCTAATGATTTTTATAGAGTTAATAATTTATATAATGATTTTGTTTATGTTAATTGCAATAATTATATAAGTAGTTTTTATTCTTCTACTGGTAATAAGTATTATAATAATTTTTATCATAATATTTTTAAAGTTAATAATAGCTCGATTAATATTTTGTCTTTGAATTCAACTTCTAATGTTTTATTTAATGAATTTATGGGTAGTAAGTATGTTATTAGTGATTATGATATTGGTTACCCTTATAATAGGATTAATGATGTTTATGTGTTGAATCAGGTATATCCTATTGGATATGTTAATCATAATACAGTTAATCGCGAGTATTTTGAATCTTTAGAGTATCCTTATAATTTGGATTTATTATTAAATTATATTGTTACTGATGATAGTTTAAATAAGCCAGTTAGTAATATAGAAGAGGTTAATTTGGATTACAGTTATGATTTATCTAATAGTTATATAGAAAATGGAAAGTTGTATGTTAGTAGTAATGATGTTATTAAAGTTCATATTAATAATGATTTAACTGGTAAAATACTTTTTATTAGCGTTAATGGTCAATTTGAACAAAATAAAGATATTTCTATGTCTATTAATGGTCAGGAAAATATTCTTACTCATAAAGGATGGAGATATCCTAATAATAATTTTGATTTTAATTTTTGTATTAGTGGGTCTAATGAAATAGAAATTAAAGTTACTCCTGGTATTTATAACATAAGTGATATTAAAACTTATGTTTTAGATAATAAGTATATTAGTTCAAATGATTTTGATGAGTTTAAAATTGAGTCTATGGATAATAATGGAATTCGTGGTAATATTTCAGTTACTCAAGATGGATATTTTATTTTAAAAGTTCCATATGATAAAGGGTTTAAAGTTAGTTTGAACAATGATATAATTGATTATGATATGGTTGATGGTACATTTATAGGTTTTTATTTAAATAAAGGAGAATACAATATTCAAATTGAGTATACTCCACCATATTTAAATGAAGGTAAATGCTTATCGATTATTGGCTTTATTATGTTTATATGTTTGTATGAGAGGAGAAAAAAATGAAGAAGTTAGTTATTGGAATATTGTTTCTTGGGGTTTTAGTAATGGGATATTTTACTTATAATGCAGTTTGTGATAATAAACATGTAAAAAATAAAATTAATATTTTGTCTGATAATATTTTAAAGAGTAATCAGGAAAAAGAAGTATATGATTCTAAGATGAAAGAGTTAGATGAGATTAAAGAAAAAAATGGCGATAAAGCAATTAAGTATGAAGAGGTGGAAGCATGGAATCAAGAAATAATAGAATATTTGGATTAGTTGTTACATTTTTATCTATTTTACTTATTGGGCTTTCTTATTTGTATTTTTATTATACTAGTGAGAATAGGTCTTTACGTTCTAAGTTGACTGCTCTTTCTTTAGTTGAAACTCAAGTGTATGATATTGAATCAATTGATAAACAAATTGAAGATTATAAAAATATCGATGAAGCTATTAAGAATAAATATGATGAGTATTATAGCAATATAGCAAAATTAGAGGAAAAGATTACTAAAGGTGAGTCTTCTGTTAAGATTGCGTATCTTACATTTGATGATGGACCATATGATTTAACTTATAAAGTCTTGGATACATTAAAGGCGAATAATGTTAGAGCTACATTTTTTGTTCTTGGTAAGGATGGAGTAGAGGACAGATATAAGAGAATTGTTAATGAGGGACATACTTTAGCGAATCATACATATTATCATAATATTGGAAAAGGACTTTATGATAGTGTTGATGGGTTTATTTCACAGGTTGATAAGTTAGAAAATTATTTATATGATATTACTGGTTATAGAACTACTTTAGTTAGATTTCCAGGTGGAAGTCCTACAGCTAAAGGTCTTAAAGATGGTATAGTTAATGAACTTCATAATAGAGGTTATAAGTATGTTGATTGGACTAGTGAAACTGGTGATGGCTCTAGTAAGAAGTTAGCTCAAAAGGATACATGGGCATGGTATCAGGATACTACTCGTGATAAGGATATTATAGTTTTATTAATGCATGATTATAATTATTCTACATATAATAATTTACAAAGAATTATTGATGATTTAAAGGCTAGAGGGTTTATATTTTTACCTTTACATAATAAGAGTATTATGGCAAATTAAAAGCACAGATTTTTCTATGCTTTTTTTATTATATGTCTTTATTTTTTTTATTATATAGTGTAAAATGGATATAGTAGAAAAGAGGTTATATGGGACTTTTTGATAAATTTAAGAATGTTTTTAGTAAGAATAAAGAGGAACAAAAAGATGTTATTTCATATGAGGAAGGTCTTAAAAAAACAAGAAATGAATTTACTTCTAAATTAAGTCTTTTAAATCGTAAGTATAAGAAGGTTAGTCCTGAGTATTTTGAAGAGTTAGAAGAGATTCTTATTATGGCTGATATTGGTGTTAATACTGTGATGGATTTTGTTGACAGACTTAAGAAAAGAGTTAAAAAAGAAAATATAGTTGATTCAAATGATTTATTGGAAATTATTGTTGATGAAATGTTTATTATTTATGTTAATAATGATGTTATAGTAAATAAGATTAATTATTCTAGTGATGGGCCTACTGTTATTTTATTTGTTGGAGTAAATGGTGTTGGTAAGACTACTACTATTGGTAAGCTTGCTTATAAGTTGGTTAATGAAGGCAAGAAAGTTTTACTTGTAGCTGGTGATACTTTTAGAGCAGGTGCGATTGAACAAATAAATGAGTGGGGAGAACGTACTGGATGCAGAGTTATTTCAAATGAATCTAAGGATCCTAGCAGTGTTATTTACGATGGAATAGATGTTGCTTTAAAGGATAGTTATGATGTTGTTTTAGTTGATACAGCTGGTAGACTTCAAAATAAGGATAATCTTATGAAGGAGTTAGAGAAAATTAATAAGGTTATTGGTAAATTAATTCCTGGAGCTCCACATGAGACTTTGCTTGTTATTGATGCGACAACTGGTCAAAATGGTATTAGTCAAGCTAAAAGTTTTAAGGAAATTACTAATATATCAGGTATTGTTTTAACTAAGTTAGATGGAACAGCTAAGGGCGGAATTGTTTTGGCTATAAAAGAGGCTGTTGGTATTCCTGTTAAATATGTTGGCTTGGGTGAACAAAAGGAAGATTTAAGAGTGTTCGACATTGAAAAATATATATATGGTTTGTTTAAGAATATGGAGGATAATAATGAGTGAAAAAGTAAAAAGAGGTAGACCTAGAAAAGCAGATAGTATAATTTCTTTAGAAGAGGCTAGCAGTGTATATCATGTTAGTTTACTTGCACAAACTACTTGTGTTATAGGTATTCTTGCGATAGCTGTACTTGCAATATATGAGCATAGTTTTACTGTACCGATTGAAGTTTTAGTTGGTATAACTTTATTTATTATGGCTTTTAATAATTATAAGTTATTTAAAAGAAAAGGTATGACTATTGTTTATGTTATTATTGGTCTTATAAGCTTTATTGTTGGAATTATGGGTTATTTTAAATAATGGAAGAGTTTGTTTATTATAATAATCTGTATGATTATTATAAAGAATTATTGACTGATAAGCAAAGAGATTATTTTGAGGATT
This sequence comes from Caryophanales bacterium, assembly GCA_016282415.1. GTDB lineage: Bacteria > Bacillota_I > Bacilli_A > RF39 > UBA660 > RGIG8386. Next base: position 3,876 of record JAEEKO010000007.1, read on the forward strand.
ATTATCAAAATAATTTAACTTTATCAGAAATGGCCGATAATTATTTAGTAAGTCGTAACGCAATACATAAGCAATTGAAAGAAACTGTAAAAATTTTAGAAAATTATGAGACAAAACTCAAATTATGTGATAAAATGAATAAGATAGTAGATCTCGTTAAGGATGATGAAAAGTTATTAAATGAGATAGAAAGAATAATAGGGTGATTTTATGTTTGGAAAGATAGTTTATATTAGCGATAATATGGCTCATGTTGAAATGCAGGAGGGAAGTCCTGTTGCGACTGA
>JAEEKO010000030.1 GCA_016282415.1 Caryophanales bacterium
ACTACAGGTCCTACCCAGAATTTAGCATCTGGATATAAATGTTTAACCGCTTGTGCCATAACATGAGCACATGAATGGTTAAGTGGCATTAATTCCTTATCTTCTTTGAAATTTACCATAATTCTTCCTTCTTTCTAAATAAAAAAGGATGATACCTAAGGAGTGCTTAACGCACGGTACCATCCTCTAATTAACTCTTTAATCTTTAACGGAATAACCCGGAATTTATTAATCCTCTTAGAAAGTAGTAATTTATATATATCATATTAACTTCCACCAACCGTTAACTCTCTATTAATCAAATATATAAATCGTGTCTTTCTTCATCGATTTATGAACACATTATATAACAAATAATTTAAAAAATCAATTAAAATGGACACGACTCAAGTGCAATGAGGCTACCATTACTAATATATAATTCACTTTCAAGTGGGGTTGTCGTACCATTTTTGAAAGTTACATTATAATAACTAAGACTACCATTAGTCTTCATTCTAATATCTTTATCAATTCCATTTAAAGACGAAGAACAAATTGTCATCGTTGCGGTATTACTACTACTGCTACCATTAATAATGGCATAATGGTCAGCGCTAATAATCGCATTTTTGATATTTATAATCCCTTTCTTATAGTTATAAATACCATCATGACCACCATAATATGTGCCACCATTAATATTAATAACTCCGGCATTACTATTTATTACTGCCCCATTAGCTTGATCTTCTCCATAATCCTTATTTCCTTCTGCATACACACATATTCCAGAAGTTGTATCAAGTGGATCCTTAGTACATGCATTAGCATTAGCACCAACAATATTTATCGTTCCAACATCATCGTTATATATTGGATGTTTGCCATCCTTTTGTTTTCCCAAAATATATACACGATTACTTTGTGATGTAATAGTTAATGTTCCTGGATCATTAAGATAAATATTTGGCCAGGAATTATTAATAAACATTCCCCCATTAATAAGCACATGCGTACTAGTTACATCGGTAATACTACTACTAAAATCAAACAATGAGGTATTTTCAATATAAGTAAAAATATTATTAATAATTAATGGATTAGTTTCATCTGAGTATATTTTAAATAGTGCATCTTCTTCCGCTGGATTATTAACAAAGAATGAACCATTATTAATGATAATGCTACCGGTTTTAATATCAGATTTACCGATTCTAAAAGGAGCATTGTCACCATCAGTAATATATCTTCCCCCGTTAATAGTTAAACTACCCAACGTTAAAATTAATCGTGCTCCACCAGTATAACTATTATAGTAGTTACCATCACCTAAACTATCATTAATAATCAAAGTCCCGGCAACATCAATTCCATCACCAGTTTGACTTCTTAATAAATTACTTCCATTTAAATCAAGCATGATGGTTCTTCCTTCCGGAATAGTAACTTCACTATTTAGGGAAACATTACCATAAACATATATGTTGCGTACTGCTAGTAATTCCGATTTAACGGCTTCCTTAACATTTGTGAAAACCATACAAATACTATTATCACTAACACAACCAACAACACCATTGGTATATGTTCTTATAATATTATGCTCATCAAATAATTTATAAGTATCCGGAACACGCGTTCCTTCAATAACAATTTGAGCATTAAAATAACCATCGATTGAATCATTATCACAATCTTCATTAATCCATGCTCTTAAAACATATTCTTTAGTTGCATCCGCAAAAATATAATCACTTAGAATAATTCCATTTTTTATTTCCGTATAAGTATACGTATTTAATGGGTCGGGATTATTCTTTTCTGATAAATTAAATTTTAAATCAAGAGAGTTAATTTTGGTTTGGTTTTGATCAACCCCTAAATCAGCAATACTTATTTTATAAAATTGCCAGTCGGTACCATTGTTAGTAACAGTAAATTCAAAGCCAGGATTGGTAAGACCAACACTATCCGAAACCGGAGTAATATTATTAAATATTGTTGATAAATTACCCGTATAATCTACATCTAAATCTAGTGATTTAGTAACAATTGAAGTTAAGTTACTAACGGTATTCTCCTTTGGTTTATAATAAGCATAAGAAACTATCATAATCATTGAAAGAGTTAAAACCATAGCAAAAATACTGATAATTGCTTTTTTCTTCATTTTAACTCCTCCTTTTTTATAATTTAATATGTAATTGTTCTGGGGTTAAGCCCTCTTTATCAATTTTCTCTTTTAGCATCTGTTGTCCCATAAGTTTTTTGACTTTTAATCGTTCATCTTCAACTTGTTTTAATAGTTCGGCTCTTTTTGCTTCATCAATTGTTGAATCTATTTTTAATTTGTATTCTTGAAACCTTAACTCTTTAAGTTTATCACTTAGCGAATCAATAACCGGTCCTTTACTAATTCTTTTTGTCATCTTTAATTACCATTTCCTTATAATAATCATATCTATTCTTAATATATTCTTTATCTAATTTTACTAATTCATTAAATAATTGTAAATCTTTATTCTTTAATTTTTTATATCTTACTTCATTATTAAAGACCTCATCTAATTTAGTAAAATCAGGTTCTTTGGAATCAAGATGTACTTTGCCATCGTAGTGCATTAATAATTCATAACCACTATCTACTAATAATTTTTGCTCTTCAATTGAATTACCTAATCCACAGTTGATACCATGTGCAATACAAGTAGCATAACAAATAACAATTGATGGTCCTTTATGGTTTATAGCTTCTTTAAACACTTTGAAAGTATGCATTGGATTTGCTAAATAAGTGGTTTCAGCAACA
>JAEEKO010000031.1 GCA_016282415.1 Caryophanales bacterium
ATTCGAATTAATCCAGGTAATTTAAATAATTTAAATGAATTTCAAAAAATCATTATTGCTGCTAAAAATAACCATGTTGCAATAAGAATCGGAATCAATGCAGGATCATTACCTACAAATATTAAAACTAATAGTCAAATTATTAATTTAATAAGAACATATATCAGTTGTTGTGAAAAAAATAAATTTTATAACATTGTTTTAAGCATAAAATCATCTGATGTTAATAAAGCATTAACACTTAACAAATTACTTGCTAAGAATTTTAAATATCCAATCCATATTGGTGCTACTGAAGCAGGTGATTTAAAAACTTCATGTGTACGCTCAACTTTATTGGTTTCTAAATTACTTGCTTTAAAAATTGGTAATACTATTAGAATCTCTATTTCTGGTGATCCTTATGATGAACCAATTGTTGCCAAAACAATTCTTCAAGAAAATGGTTATCATGTTAATTTAACTCATCTAATTAGTTGTCCTACTTGCGGAAGAAGTCAAATCAATTTAATAAAATTGCTTAATGAAGTTAAGTCAATAATTGATTTTAATCCAAAAGATATTACTGTTGCGATTATGGGCTGTTTAGTTAATGGCATCAATGAGTCTAAAAATGCTAATATCGGTATTTACGGTCTAAAAAATAAATATGTTATTTATCAAGATCATAAACAAATTGGTATTTTTAACTATAACCAAACTATTGAAAAATTTAAAACTATCTATAAAAACTACAAATAAATTTATTTAACATCATGACGGATATATGCAGCATATCCAAGAGATAAAATAATAAAATCAATTGCTAAATAAATACCTATTAACATATATGGATTATAAGCATCATCGCAAGTATATGTAAATAATAAATGTTGGTAAATCATTAATTGTATTGAATTCTTAGCAATAGAAGAACCATATAAGTTTGTAAAACCTTCACTGTTGTATATTTGTGAACGAGTAAATGCAAATCTATCAAGCAAAGTGTCAATTTTTAAACCTAATTCTGAGAAATACCCAAATTGATTTTCTACAGTTACCCAACCACTATTAGTTAAATCATATGTCTGATATAATTCTTTATTAGATAATTCTGATACATTTATACTACCATCATATAGACATGTTGATTTTAATAATGAATCACCATGATTATCGCCTGTAAAGGCATAAGATAAATAATTCATAGTAGGTTTTGTTCCTAATTGTTGTATTGGTGGTAATACATAAGCTCCATATTGTAAGAATTCTTTTGGATTAAAATCCATGCCTTCTATTTGTATTGGAAGACTTGTTTGATATTGGTCAATATTTCGAATAGTATAGGAGTTATACTGAGGAATAAATACTAAACGGAAATAATAATTATATGGAACTGTTATTTTTTCGGTTGGATCAACAATTCAATTTGAACATGTAGCGTTTTCAATTCCATAATATCCCAATAATTGACGTGATAAATAATATTTGAATTTGTATATCTCATAACCATAATCATAGTCAGAATTTAAATTTAATACTGTTTTTACATTATCATTGCTTAGAACGTTATATATTTCTTTATAAATCAATTGAAATGAAGTATTTGGATCTACTCTTAAATTTCAGCGTCAATATGTGCCGTCCCTTGACAAACAGTTATATAAGTCTGAACCTTTATCAAACATTATTTCATATATCAAATAATCAAATATATCTTTTTCAATTGATGAAGGTTCTACAGATTCTGGATTTTTGAAAACAATATTTCTAGTTCTTGATGCACCATTAAAGAATTTACCAACAGTATAAGTTGGTGTTCTTGATCATGGATCTTCATAGTTAAACAAAAATCTTGTGTTAATATATGGGGCATCAAGAGAAATTGGAGAAAGAATATCAAATCCGGAATCAGAAGATATTCCAGAAGAACAAATAACATTTTCATTAGTTATTACTTTTTGAAATAATTCCATTAATCTTGTCATTAGTTTGTCAACATCTTGACTAGGAGGAAAAGTAGTATTTAATTCAACAAATTCTTTTAAATCAGATCTTTTAATGTTTTTATACTGTGTATAAAATAGCGGAGAATTAGGCGAAGCAAACTCAGTTCATAATTCATAATTATCATCATTATAATTCTCAGGTAAATTTTCAGTAGGATATTTATGAACTAAATCATTAATTTTGTAAGAATATGCTGAACTTTGACCAATTTGACGATTACCATTAATCTCTTTCTTAACATCATTAAGATAACCAAGGTTACTCATAATATACATATGACCAGTTATGTCAAAAGGATAAATTCATTTGGTCGTTGACTTATCAACACCTTCTTGATAAGTTTGTTTTTCTCAATTTAAATCCGGTAAACTAAAACTACTATTATTTAAACTAACAATGTAATTACTGTTTGTTTGTTGATTATTGCGATTAATAAAAGAAACAGATGCAGATGTTGTTGTTTTTGTATCAGTTATTGCCGCTGCTGGGTCTTTTAATCCTGTAGCACCAACAAGAAAAATAATGTTGGTTATAAGAACAATTATCATGTTTCCAGTAATCATTCATAATTTTCCATGGTTGATGGAAGTTAAAATTGCAATTCCACCATATAATAATGAAAATATACAACTAGTTGTAAACATGCTAATCATCAAGCTTAAGACTGTTCAATAATTTGTTGGTAAGCAAAAACCAAAAGAACTAAATAAACCGCTAACTAATCCGTAACACACACATGAAGTAACAAAAACAATGAATTTTGCTGTGATCAATTTATAATGGTAAATTGGTTTTGAACAAATCAATAATTCACTGCCATCATCTCTTGGCATTCTAAAAATAATTACAGCAGTCATGGCAGCAAATAAAGCTATTAAATACTCCAAAATAATATTTAGGGTTCTAAAATCTGTAACTCATGCTCATACAAAATAAGCATGAACTGTTGCGGGAATAATTAAACAAATTAATGAGAATACCAATATATAAATAGCAGCGACAACTCAAAACGATGCTTTCCTAACTCAATCATTTGTTATATATTTTAGATATATACCCA
>JAEEKO010000032.1 GCA_016282415.1 Caryophanales bacterium
CAAGACGGTTTACCATCTGCTCATTTTGAACATACTGTTGTTGTTACTAAAGATGGTTATGAAATATTAACGAAAGAGTGATCATATGTCAAAAGATAATAATCAAGTAAGAGAAGATAAAATTGAAGTAGAAGGTAAAGTAGTCGATGTAATTAAAGGCGGCGACTATTTAGTCGAATTACCTAATGGTCATACTGTACAAGCCTACGTTTCTGGTAAAATGCGCGTTAACATGATACGTATCTTACCAGGTGATACAGTAACAATTGAATTATCGCCTTATGACTTAACACGTGGGCGCATTACATGGAATAAAAAATAGATGGAGGAATAATTTATGAAAGTTAGAGCATCAGTTAAAAAAATCTGTGAAAAATGCAAAGTTATTAAAAGAAATGGAAGAGTTATGGTTATTTGTGAAAATCCTAACCATAAACAAGTTCAAGGTTAATTTAGGAGGAAAATATGGCACGTATTAAAAATATTGAATTACCTGCAAATAAACATATTTGTATTGGTTTAACTGCTATTTATGGTATTGGTAGAAGCTTAGGTGAAACCATTTGTAAAGATGCAAAAGATGAAAAAACTAAATTAGTAAAAGATTTAACTGAAGACGAAGTAACTGCTTTAAGAAAAGAAGTAGATAAATACATCGTTGAAGGTGATTTACGTCGTGAAGTTCAAATGAACATTAAAGGTAAAATGGAAATTAATAGTTACGAAGGTACTAGACATAAAAAAGGTTTACCTGTTCGTGGACAAAGAACATCAAGAAATGCAAGAACTCGTAAAGGTAGAGGAAAAGTTGTTGCAAATAAGAAGAAAGCAACTAAATAGTAGGAGGAATTAATTATGGCTTATAATAGAAGAAAAAGAAAAGTTAAAAAGAATATTCCGGTAGCTACTGCACATATTCATGCTACATATAATAATACAATCGTTTCAATTTGTGACGTTGATGGTAACGTAATTAGTTGGGCATCAGCTGGTACTATTGGATATAAAGGAAGTAAAAAGAAAACTCCTTTTGCTGCTCAAATGAGTGCTGAAGCTGCTGGTAAAGCTGCTATGGACCAAGGAGTAAAAGAAGTTGAAGTATTTGTTAAAGGTTTAGGAGCTGGTCGTGAAGGAGCTATTCGTTCTTTACAATCTGTTGGATTAAACGTTACTGCAATCAATGATGAAACTCCAGTACCACACAATGGTTGTCGTCCACCTAAACGTCCAAGAAATTAATTTAAAAGAGAGGGTATTTTAGTATGATAAGTTTTGAAAAACCAGAATATAAAATAACTGAATATGTTGAAAGTAATCATTATGGAAAATTTGAATTAGAACCATTAGAAAGAGGATTTGGTGATACTATTGGTAACGCATTACGTCGTGTAATGTTATCTAGTTTACCAGGTAGTGCTATCACTTCTGTTAAGATTGATGGTGTTTTACATGAATTCCAAAAAATTGAAGGCGTTGTTGAAGACGTTACTAGTATTGTTTTAGCATTAAAAAGCATTGTTATTAAAAAACATTGTGAAGGTGAAAAAACAATTCATTTAAGTGCAAGCAAAGAAGGACCAGTTACTGCTGGTGATATTGATAAGGATGCTGACATTGAAATTATTAATCCTGACTTAGTTATTTGTAACTTAGTTAAAGGTGGAAAAATCGATATGGAAATGACTGTTAACAGTGGTCGTGGATATGTTGATTCTAAAGAAAACCAAAAATTATTAGGAGAAAAGAAAGTTGGCGTTATTGCTATCGATTCATTATATTCTCCAATTGAAAGAGTTAGTTATGAAAAAGACAACGCTCGTGTTGGTCATAATGAAAACTTTGATAAATTAATTTTAAATGTTTGGACTAATGGTGCTATTACTCCAGAAGAAGCTGTAGCACTTGCTAGCCGTATCTTAATTGAACATTTAAATATCGTTGCTGATTTAAATGATATTAGTGATGTTACTGGATTAATTGCTGAAAAGAAAGTTGATACAGTAACTAAGACTCTTGAAACTCCAATTGAAGAAATTGAATTCTCAGTAAGAGCTTACAATTGTTTAAAACGTGTTGGTATTCACACTGTTCAAGATTTAGTTGATCGTCGTGAATCTGATGTAACTAAGATTAGAAACTTAGGAAAGAAATCTTTAAAAGAAGTATTAGATAAAGTAAAAGAAATGGGACTTAGTTTCCGCGATTAGAAGGAGGTACTTTAGATGGCTATATATAATAAAGTTGGAAAAAATAAAGCTATGCGTAGAACTATTTTAGCTGGTTTAACTAAAACAGTTATTATGAATGGTTATGTAGTTACTACTGATGCTAGAGCTAAAGAAGTAAGAAAATTTGTTGATAAAATGATTACTTATGGTAAAAAAGGTACTTTAGTTTCTAGAAGAAAAGCATTAGCATTTGTAAATAATGATACAGAAGTTGTTAATAAAGTATTCAATGAGTTAGCAAAAACTTATGAAACTAGAAATGGTGGATACACTAGAATTATTAAATTAAGTGAAAGAGTTGGCGATGATGCGTTAACTTCAAGATTAGAACTTGTATAAGTTCTTTTTTTGTGAATATAAAAAGTAACATATGTTACCTAAATATTTAATTGTATTATTATTTATTTTTTGTTATAATTAATACTGAACATAAAAGGAGAGTGTAAGATGACTCTAACTACTATTTGGTCAGTTATAACAAAGATAATTGATATTTCATTAGTATGGTTAATGTTTTATTATATACTAAAGAATGTTAAGGGAAATGTTAAATTAGTTTTATTATTAAAAGGAATTATAATTATCATGGTTATTAAGTTAATTAGTTCCTTATTAAACTTATATACTGTAGGTTTATTACTAGAATATGTTATTGAATGGGGGCCACTTGCGTTAATCGTTATTTTTCAACCTGAAATCCGTGGGGTTCTTGAAAGTTTAGGACGTAGTCATTTACTTGGACGTCATAAAGTATTAACTTTTGATGAACGTGAACGTGTTGTTTATGAAATAATGGAAGCTGTTGAATACTTAAAACGTAATCGTATTGGTGCTTTAATTGTAATTGAACGTGATATTTCATTACAAGATTACATTACGCCTGCTACTAAGGTATATGCCGATTTAACAAGTTCATTATTAGGAACAATTTTCTTTCCTAATAGTCCACTTCATGACGGTGGTGTAATTATTCAAGGTGACCGTATCACTTGTGCTGGAGCTGTATTTAAAACTAGTATGGATCCAAATCTTAACAAGCGTTTAGGTACTCGTCATCGTGCCGCTTTAGGTATTGCCGAAGAAACTGACGCTATCGCATTGGTTGTATCAGAAGAAACCGGCCGTTTAAGTATCGCTACTAATGGTGAATTAAAATATAATTTAACATTAGAAGATTTCCGTATGACATTAGTTGAGGAATTAAAACCAAAAGCTGAAATGTTCTACGATGCCGATGACGAAATTGAAGAGGAAGCTGGTGATATCGATGAGTAAGATGTTAAAAGCTTTATGGAATATATTAAAAGGAATATATAAAGTATTTGATCGACTTATCATTGTTCCAATTAGTCGTATTGTATATGAAGTTTCTAAAAAGATTAAATCAAATACCAATCGTTTTGAAAAAATCTTAAATAAACCAATTACGTTATTATACTTATCACTAGGTTTAGCAATATTATTCTTCTATTTAGTCGATAATAAAGTTATTAGTTTAGTAGAAACGGAAGCAGAAATATTAGTAAATGTTCCGGTTAGTGTTGAATATAATAAAGAAGCTTATGTAATTGAAGGGGTTCCAGAAACAGTTGATATTACTTTAATTGGTCGTAAGAGTGACTTATATTTATCTAAACAATTAGGTGAACATAAAGTAGTTCTTGATTTAACTGATTATAAAGCAAGTAAGAATCCATACAAGGTTAAATTAATGTATACTCAAACTATAGATAACTTAGATTATAAACTTGATCCACAAACGGTATCAGTTAAAATTAGTGATAAAGTTACCACTTTAAAAACCGTAACTTATGATTTAATGAATCAAGATAAACTAGATGCTAAATTAAGTGTTGAATCAGTATCATTAAATAAAACTGAAGTTGTTGTTAAAGGATCTCAAGATACTATTGATAAGATTGCTACAATTAAAGCATTAGTTGATTTAGGTAATAAAGAATTTACTAAAGAAGGAACCTTTAAAGTTGATAATGTTCCATTAGTTGCATATGATGATAATGGTGCTATTATCAAGGGTGTTGAAATTGTACCAGAAGTAGTATCATCTACTGTTAAGTTAGATTCTTATAGTATTAAGGTACCTTTAAATGTATTAACTACTGGTAACTTATTAACTGGTAAAGCCATTTCTTCAATTAGTATTAATGGTCAATCAGATCATACAATTGAAATCTATGGTGAACAACAAGCTCTAGATAATATCACGGGCGTACCAGTGACAATTGATGTTAGTGATCAAGGTTCTAATGGATCTAAAACATATAATGTAACTATTTCAAAACCTACTGGAGTTCGTTACATGAGTGAAACTTCAGCTACTATTGTTGTTAATTTTGGTGATGAAAAACAAAGATTAATTGAAAAAGTACCATTATCATTAACTAAAGGATTAGAAAGTGGTTTAGCTGCTAACGTTAAAACTTTCGCTGATCGTAGTGTTGATATTCAAGTTAAAGGTGTTCAATCTGTAATTGATAATATCAAAGCTGAAAATATTACTACTTATGTTGATTTATCTGGATATACTGTGGGTGAACATGAAGTTAATGTTTATGTTGAAAGCAACGATCCACGTGTTTCATACGTAGTTACTAAACCAATTAAGATTATTATTAGTAATGCTAAATAAAAACACATTGAAAATGAACTGCACCCTTTAGAGTAGACGCAAATAAAAAAACAGTTCAATAGAATTATGTTAAAATACATCCCCGAAAGGAGATGTATTTTTAATGGCTAAAAAAGGACAAAAATTTCAAAAATATACGCAGCAAGAAAAAGAAGAATATATAAGAATGTATCAAGAGGGTAAACCATCGTCATATTTTGAAAGAGAATTAGGTATTTCTGCTAATACAATACGTATGTGGCAATACAAAATCAATCATCCTGAATTAAATAATGGAAATAAAAGAGGTAGACAAAAAAAGAATTTAACAAAAGAAGACTGGAAAGAAAGATATGAAATATTAAAAAAATACCAGGCCTTCCTCAAGGCACAACGAGAGAGAAAGTAA
>JAEEKO010000033.1 GCA_016282415.1 Caryophanales bacterium
GTCACCTTCCATTATTATACTGATTTTTATATTATATGCAAGTTTTATATCACAAAATAACTTGTTAATCATAAATTATAGTAGATTATAATGAAAGGATGATTTTATGAATAATGGAAATAAAGAAACTAGTTGTGTTAAAGAAATATTAAAAGTTATTTTATTATTACAACAAAATGCTTGTGGTGATAATTGCATCGATTCATGTGATCGCCCAGTATTAGGTAATGGTACTAATTGCTTAGTTTGCAATACGCGTCCCGTAATGGTTTATACATGTTGTGGTAATGGCACACCATGGAGTATGCCAATATCTCGAGATATTACTACCAGTGATGATCCAACGCAAGTTTCAAGTGTTTTTAGAGTAGAGAAGTTAGATGGTAATTGCTGTACTTTTAGAGTATTAGCACCTAATCCTGACACTACTAGTTTAAATCCTTATGTAACAACTAATAGTTTATTTACGATGGATCTAGATTGCTTATGTGTATGTCGTTGTTTAAGTGATACTTATGTTGACTGTATGTAAGCGTTATGATATGATTTAGTTAGTGAAGGAAACTTCATAAAAAAAGGAACCCTTAATGTTTGCACGTTGAGTGGTTACCTGGTATGGTTACCACTTAACTTCAGTTAAGTGGTATTTCTTTTATATTAAACTTTATAAAGTAATAATATTAAAAGGATAGTGATTATACAAAAGAAAAATAATAATATATCTTTCTTTGTCATCATTTCAGCCTCCTTTCTAATTATGAAATTCGGCAACCACTCAACTCATTATGAGTTCCAAAATCTAACCTAACATAACTATATTATTTGTGCAAGATACCATAGATTTTGCAAATTTTTGATTACTGTTATTGGGATAGTGGTTATTAATATATAAAAAGATGATTATTAGTTTTAATAATTATTTTTTATGCTCAAAAATTTTTTTTGAAAAAAAGCTAATTATATACGCATGTTTTACATATATAATTACTGTGGTTTAAAGATTATTGCATTAAAATAGCTATTATGGTAATATGTATGGAGTGGCAAAATTAGTTAATTAACATTAAATGTAAACTAAAGGTGACAAAATTCCAACTAAAGTTGGTAGCACTTATCATTAACAATTATTATAATAAAATGCGTGAAAGAGGTTTTGTATATGTTAAAAGTTAAAAACTTAAAGAAAAGTTATAAGACTGGTGACTTTGTGCAACATGCCTTAGAAGGTGTTTCAATTGATTTTCGTGAAAATGAATTTGTATCAATTTTAGGACCTTCTGGTAGTGGTAAAACAACGTTACTAAATATTATTGGTGGTTTAGACCGCTATGATTCAGGAGACTTAATTATTAATAATAAGTCAACTAAGAAATTTAAAAATAGAGATTGGGATAGTTATCGTAATAGTTGTATTGGTTTTATTTTCCAAAGCTATAACTTAATTAGTCATATTAGTGTTTTAGATAATGTTACAATGGGTTTAATTCTATCTGGTATGAATAAGAAAAGAGCTAAAAATAAAGCATTAAAATTATTAGATAAAGTTGGGTTAAAAGATCATTCTCATAAAAAACCAAATCAATTATCTGGTGGACAAATGCAAAGAGTTGCAATTGCTCGTGCTTTAGCTAATGATCCCAAGGTAATTTTAGCTGATGAACCAACTGGTGCGCTTGATAGTAAAACATCAGTACAAATTATGGAATTAATCAAAGAAATAGCTGAAGATAAATTAGTTATTATGGTTACGCATAATCCTGAACTTGCTAAGAATTATTCAACTCGTATTATTGAATTATCTGATGGTAAATTAATTAGTGATTCTAATCCAATTAAAGAAACTGAAGAAGATAGTAAAGATATTAAGATTAAGAAAACAAAGATGAGTTTCTTAACCGCATTAAAATTATCATTTAATAATATTAAAACGAAAAAAGGTCGTACTTTAATTACTGCCTTTGCATCATCTATTGGTATTATTGGTATTGCATTAATCTTATCATTATCACATGGATTCCAATTACAAATTGATCAATTTGAAAGTGATTCATTAGCTCAAATGCCAATTGTTATTTCACCAACAACAGCTGTTGTTGATGAAGATACGCAAAAAAGATTAAGAGATTCTTATGCAGTATCTGATAAATCTTATACCAAGAAAAAAGAAATCTATGCTTTAGTAGATCAAACTAGTATTCTTCATTATAACAAACTTGATTTAGATTATGTTAATTATATTAAAAAGCTAGATCAAAAATTAATTGGTGGGGTAATGTATAATCGTGCAACTAATTTAAATATGTTACATAAGAATGTTAAAACTGGTGTTGTTGAAAATATTGATACATCAATGATGATGTTCCAATTACCGGAAAAGAATGATGGTACACGTCCATTAATGGAAGAAAACTTCGAATTAATTTATGGTAAAATGCCTACGGCACCTAATGAAATTGTAGTTCTAGTTGATTTAAATAATTCATTAAATGAATCAATTTTAATAGCATTAGGATTCGATCCTAAAAAACCAGTTAAATTTGATGATATGTTAAAACAAGAATTTAAGATTGTATTAAATGATGATTATTATGTAAATAATGGTAATATCTTTAGTAGAAATAATGATATTGAAAGTATATATAATAATAAGAATAATACTACTTTAAGAATTACTGGTGTAATTCGTGGTAAAAAAGATAATACATTTGCGAAATATAGTGGTACTGGTTTAATGAATCTTGATTCATTAAATGAATATGTAGTTAAGAAAAATAGTAAGTCAAAAATTGTTAAAGCCCAAAAGAATGCTGATTACAATGTATTAACTGGTGACAAATTTGATTTAACTACTGCTGCTGGTATCCAAGCTCGTGAACAAGCATTAGGATATGTTGCAGCGGAAGCGGCACCAGTGTCAATTCAAATCTATCCAAGAGATTTTGATAGTAAAGATGAAATAGTAGAATACTTAGATAAATACAATAAAGATAAAAAAGACGAAGATAAGATTATCTATATGGATATGGCAAAACTTATTTCTTCATTATCTAGTGGTATTATGAATGGTGTTACAATTGTTTTAGTAGCATTCAGTGGTATTTCTTTAGTTGTATCATCAATCATGATTGGTATTATTACTTATATTAGTGTTTTGGAACGTACTAAAGAAATTGGTATCTTAAAAGCTTTAGGTGCTCGTAATAAGGATATTTCAAGAGTATTTAATGCTGAAACCTTTATTATTGGATTTAGCTCTGGAGTTATTGGTATTGTAATAGCAGTAATTTTAGATATTCCAATTAGTATGATTATTGAACATGTTACTGATTTAAAAGATTGTGCTCAATTATACTGGCTACATGGATTAATCTTGATGACTGTTAATATTATATTAACTTTAATTGGTGGTTTAATTCCATCTCGTCAAGCATCTAAGCGTGATCCAGTTATCGCTCTTCGTACTGAATAGTTTAAAAGTCAAGAATTTATTTTTCTTGACTTTTTTATTTTTTATGGCATTATATAAGCAAGAAATGGTGGTAGTATGAGAATATTGATTTTAGAGAGTAATCTAAATGTTGCATCTTCATTAGAAAAAGCCCTAAATGAAATAGAACGTGATATTGCTATAGCACCAAAGGACTTTAATGATTATCCAATAAGAGTTTGGGAAGATTATATTGAAAGAATAAGACCAACAGCAGTTATTTATCGTGGTGGTATTCATGATGTTAATACTGGCCAAAAGAATAAAGATTTATGTGAAATATTAAATGTGTTTAATACTGGTAAATTATTAGAAGCTGCTAAAAAAGCGGGCAGTGCCTTTATATATGTAAGTACAGCTAATGTTTTTGATGGTAAAAAAGATGGTTCTTACGTTGAAAATGATATGACTCATCCAATTAATGAATATGGTATGAGTAAAGCTAAAGGGGAAGCATTAGCTAGAAATTATGAAAAGTCTTATATTATAAGACCAGGATGGTTATACGGTTTTAGTGATGATATTATAATGAAAACTTTAGCAAAAGCACAAAGTTTTGAAGAGTTTAATAAAAGAGGAAATAATCGAGTTAAAAAGATTATTGCTAATTGTAACATTTATTCTAATCCATTATATATAAATGATTTAGCATATGATATTTATTTTATGTTATTAAAAGAAAAGTATGGGACATATCATTTCTTTAATGATGGTAGTGCTTCAAAGATTGATTTATATCGCTATGCTACTAACTTTTTTGGTATTAAAGTTCCGTTTGAAGAGCGCGATACTGGTGAGTCATTTGATTCCCAAATATATCCCGAAAATTTAAGGTTATCAACAGTTTATACTGATGATATAATTAGTCGTTCTTGGCAAGATGCAATGGATGATTATTTATTTGATTTTGTCCGTCATGAACGAATAATGCAATTAAAAAACAAATAGAAAGAAGGAATTTAAGAATGGCAGATATTTTTGAGTATCTAGGAAAAATCGAATCAGATCGTTCAGATATTAGAGCTGACTATTTTGATAAAAAGATTGAAAAACATAACGCAAAAATGGAGAAAAAATATCCCGAGATTTTTGGTAAAAAGATAATCGAGGATGCATTAAATGGTAATATGACTTATCGTTCAAATCTTGTTTACGTGGCTTCTCCAATTGTTTTTGAAAAGTTGGAAGATGGTAGTGTTATAGCTAAGAAAAGTGGTAAAAGTATTGCTATTTA
>JAEEKO010000008.1 GCA_016282415.1 Caryophanales bacterium
AAAATATAAATTTTTACACAACAATTTAACTATATTGTTGTGCAGAAACTGTGCAGAGCAAATAAAAAGCATATATAGGTTACGTAGCTATATATGCTATTTTTTTATGTCAGTTATGACACTTATGACACTTGTTTTTGGGTACCACCCACATATTTAAGTGACACAAGTGACGCAAATTATATTATTCAGGCTTTTTTTGAATAACAATACACTTCTTATTATTTATAAATTTTATAGGTCTTACTTCTCCACAATACAAATAATCTTCATTTTTAGTATTTCTATCAAATAAATATACCTTTGTATGAGTATTCATATTTAAAACAATATCTCTACAAATTTGATTTGGTCTATGACTAAATTCAAGCGATTGGTATTTATCTTCACTTTCGTTTTGAAGATAATATTGCATATTATTCTCATCAAGCCATTTGTTATTATAATCTCCACCTGATGTTTGACTCTTAAGAATGATATAGTCTTCTTTTTCATTATAATACATACCAAGCATTAAATTAAAATTATTTGCTAATGCACATAAAGTCATAGTATTAATTTTATCTCCACACTTCAAATCTGTAATTTCAGTACATTTAATTCCACTTTTATCATATTCATTCATAATATCTATAGCTGTCATGTAACCATTGCTATGGAATAAATCATATTGATCTTTTTTAATATCTAAAATACTTGGATTATTTAGAAATTTAACTATATCTCCATCAGTTGGTAATGATTCTATTTTTTTAATAAATAAATTTATTGCTTGTCCATATTCATTTGAAAAAGCGGATAACAATTTATATTCATTATTTAATATTTGTTGTTTTAAACTATCATCATCTATCTCAATTTCATCGTTTTCATCATCTGAATTATTTATATACAAGAAATCAAGATTAATATTACTGATCATATCTTTAAAGGCATCTATGTTTTCTCTTTTTATAGATATTCCTTTTCCTCTGGTATTATCAACTTTAACCTGTCTAATGTCTAAAAACTCACTATTATTTCCATAGTCAATATAGTTAGCTTCAATAAACCAATTCTTAGAAGTTTGTATTTTTCCTAAATTAACAACTTTTACACCTTCAACAGATTCTGCATTTTCAATAACATGAGTATTATTTCTAATCATATCTAACTTTCTGGTAAAAATACTTGTCTTATCTTCACCGACTCCGTCTAGATTTGGAATTTCAATCTTTAAACTATTGTAATCTGTAACACTTAATCTTTTTAGATCATTAGTTGTTTTTATATTATTATCATATAAATATTTTTTTAATATGTTATACTTACCATCATTTAAAAGGTCATCAATTTTTATTTCATGTTCATCTAATGTAACAGTAGCATTACCCATTTGATTAATTAGATTCTTCAATTCCATTGTTATTCTCACTTTCTGTAATATATACTGTTAAATTATCATTAATCATTCCAGAAATTAAAATTGCTACTCTCTTTAATTCTTCATTAATCATACGTTCACTCATTTTATCTACTTCAGATTTCTTTTCTTCATTAATATGAATGATTAAACTATAATATGCAATTTGTTTCATATACTCATCATTTAATATCTTAATAGATTGATTATCATCACTATTTTTTGTAATGTTTTCTTGTAATTTTCTTAAAGATTTATTTTCCATATTTATATATATTTCAATTGATTCATCAGAATCTTTTAAAACACATGGTAAATCTACATCTTCACTAAAGAATTCTTCAAATTCATCAGAATTTTTAAACACTGGAATAGTTGATATTTTTGGAGGTTGCTTAGATTTTTCATCTGAAGATTCTCCTTCTGTTTCTTTATCTACTATTTTAATTGTGATAGATGAAGATAAATTTTCATCGTCATCATAGCCTTTAATAAATAATTTAAAGAAAATATTATCTCCAACTTTAATATCAGGTGATAACTTGAAGTTTATAATACCATGTCCATTTTTGTAGAATTTAAATCCATCAAATAATAATGATTCATCTTTTTCAAATAAGAAACTTAAATTATCTTCCATTTGAAACTTTTCATGATCAGCATCTGATATATAATTTAATACTAAATCTTTGTTAATTGGTAACTCAAACATATCCTTATTAGAGATTGATAGGAATGTTGGAAATTCATATAAAGTTGGTGGATCAACAGGATGTGGAGGTGGAGTTATACCACCATCATCTTCAGTTTTTGATGTTTTTCCAATTCCACCTGTACTTAAGAATGTTTTAATTTTGTTTTCTATTTTTTTATTTAATTCATCACTCATATTTTCAGAATTTTCACTTAACATTTGTTCTTTAAACATCCTATTTAATTCAACTAGTTTTTGATCTGAAATTAACAAATCGACAACTTTTTTTCTTAATTCTTCAGTTTTTTCATTATATTGAAATTTAGTTCTATCTGAAGTAAATAATCTTGCTTTAATTCTGTCTTCAATATTATCGCAATCTACATTTACAATTAAATGATTTAATAAATAAGGTTTCCCTATTTTTTCAAAGAAATTAGAAGTCTCATTCCCCTCTACTTGTCCGTTTATTGTATATAAAACAGGAGTTGTCTTATCATTGTAGTTTTTATATGCTTCTTTATTAGTAACAACCCAATAATTAATAGTTACAGTTCCGCCAAATACGTAATCAGCAATAATCTTATCACTAACAGTTACATTATCATTATCGTTTAATCTAGAATTACATCCCATAGCAACTATAGTATTATTATTTCTTTCAATATTTGTTCTATCAACTGATAATCTATTTTCAGTTATCTTTATAGGTAATATTGGATTAAATAATTTTTTATTTACAAAATGATAAATACTATTATCACCAGGAGCTTTAGCACTACTTCTACCATATTGATTAATATCCATTTCAATATGTCTAACTAAAGTTCCTGGACTAAATTCGTTATCAGTATCATCTATTGTTATTGGATTCCCAGTTTCTTTTAAAACTAAATATTTATGTATAGGTGTTTTATAATCAAGGTCATCAAATTCTTTTGTTATTGTAAAAGCAATTTTATTTGAACTATCTTTTTCAGGTATAGCCTTAGAGATAATCAATGTATGTTTTGAAAAAATATTTGCAGTAGACCCACCTTGTCCAAAAGTACCAGCAAGATAGAATTTTTTCAATTTATTACCGCCTTGCAAACTTAAAATTGTTTTGCCAAATTCTTCTGAAACTAAACCAATACCATAATCTCTAACTTCAATTGTAGGTCTTCCCTTTTTATTTGATTCTAATACATTTAGTTCGACTAAACCTTTTAATTCGTTATCTATCTCTTTAGTTTTATATGTAGATAAATCTCCGCCTTTAATTTTAAAATACTTTTCTGAAGACATTCTAGGGCTTTTTAAATTTTCATCTGGATTCAAAAAATATTCTTTTTCAATTACTGCGTCTATTGCATTAGTTAATCTTTCGATAATACCATTTTCACCACGTTCAAGCATTTGATATGTAGAATGGTTGGATTCATTATTTCCAACCGGAATCCATTCAACATCATATTTACTTTCTATTAGTTTTATTAATTCATCTATATCTTTTACAGATCCTGCATTAAATAATTTTTTTAGCATAACAATACTCCCCTCTAAACATTAAAACTTAAAATTATTATTTTTTCCTTTTGCTTTGAACTTAGCTTCTGCCACACTTATTTCTTCTTTTAAAGTTTTAAATATTTTTTTTACTTCTTCTTCTGTATAAGAATAAGCGCTAGTATTAGATAAGTTACCTATCAATTGAATGTTTTTAATTGCATTATTAACTCTTTTCTCAGCCAATTCCCTAAATTTAGTTTGCTTTTCGTCCATATCTGGTCACCTCTTCTTACAACATATTATACATATTTTTTAAATTTTGTCAAATTATTTTAAATATATTTTGATAACATTTTTAAAATATTACAAAAATAGAGAGTGATTTACTCACTCTCTTTATAGTTAAATAAGGCTTCAGCAGCTGTTTTTATAACATTAACATTTACTGCATTTCCAAATTGTTTATATGCTTGATGATCATTACTATCAAAAATAAATGAATCTGGAAATGATTGAAGTCTAGCTGCCTCTCTAATAGTAAGTCTTCGCTTGTATTTTCCAACAATAGGAACTTGAACCATAGCAACCAA
>JAEEKO010000009.1 GCA_016282415.1 Caryophanales bacterium
AAGCTTATCTACTGGGCTCTTTAGTTAAAGATATTGGAAAGAATTATAAAGTAAATAATAAAAATAATGATTACTATATAGCAACCAATGTTAATTATCCCAATAATCCTGATTTAGTTAATCAAGAAATATATTTTGATCATAGCGGTACAATTAAGGAAGTATTAGTTAAGGATAATGAAGGAACTGTTAAAATAAAGGTTATATTTAAAGATATTGATTTAAATGATCGTATTAATAAAGAGGAATTTAATATTAATGGTTTAATTAAAGAAGAGGGTGGAGAGACACCATCTGGTAATCTAGAAGAATTTATTTATCCATTATATATACCAACTAATACTTTCTTAAATTCTAAAGAAACAATTGATACGGATAATGGTAAGAGAAATATATTAACTTTTAACGGTGATAAGAATTTTACTTTAATTGAAGAAAAAGCGTGTTTCAATTCGGAGTTAGAAATTATTCCAGTATATGGAGACCCATTATTTATTAATGATACTATTGGGGCATTAGGAACTAATTCAATTTATTGGACTAGCAATAATATTGATTATTATTTAACCAGTAATGATTTAGATAATAATGATTTAATCAGTATTGCTAGTTCCGTTGGTAACACAATTTTAGTTGGAAAGTAATATTGCTTTCTAACTATTTTTTTTGTATAATAAAATTGGTGAATAAAATGGCAAAAATGAATATGCAAGAAGAACAAAAAGAGGTTTATAATTTAATAATTATCATTATGATAGTTATTGCGGTACTAAGTTGTGTATACTTATTTAGCCGCGCATTTATATCTAAAGACTTATTTAAAAAGAAAGAAGATACTAAAACAAAAGAAACTACCAAGAATGTTGAATTTGATTATTCAAAAATTATTGTTGGTGAATTATTAAATCGTGAATACAGCGAATATTATGTATTGGTATTTGATAGTACTGATGACATGGCTTTTGATTATGAAAATATGCTTAGTGCATATAACAAAGGAAAGATTTATCAAATTGATTTAAGTGAAGGTTTCAATAAAAAGTATAAAAGTGAAACAAGTAATCCTAATGCTAAAACTATTAATGAATTAAAGTTTGGTAAATTAACATTAATAAAAGTTAAAAACGGTAGTATTGTTAAATATCTTGAAGATAAAGCAGCTATTCGTAGTGAGTTAAAAATATAAAAGATAAAAAAGGGAGATTATTATGGATAAAAGAGTATTTAAGCTATCTGAAGTAATCGTTATAATTGTAATTACTGCTCTTTTATCAGCAGTTGTTACCGGTTTTATTTCATATAATACTTTAGTTAAAACTAAAAAAGTCACTTATGTGAATTTAACCAATGATAAAGATTTAAAAGAATTCTTAGAAGTGTATGCTGAATTAGTAACTGATTATTATAAAGACATTAATAAAAAGGAATTATTAGATAGTGCTATTAATGGTATGACTAATTATTTAGATGAAAACTATACAACGCATTTATCTAAAACCGATACTAATAATTTAATGAATTCGTTAAGCGGTCAATATCAAGGAATTGGTATTGCTATATCATCTGATTTAATTATTAGTGATGTCTTTGAATCATCACCTGCTAAAAAAGCAGGATTACAAAAAAATGATAAGCTTATTAAAGTCAATGGAGAAGAACTTGAAGGTAAGACTGCAACGGAAGCAGCGAGTTTAATCAAAAATCCTAAAAATAAATCAGTTTTGGTAACTGTTTTAAGAAATGGTAAAGAATTAGAATTTACAATTGAATTATCTAATGTAAATATTCCATCAGTTTATGGCAACGTAGTTGATAATACTAAAATTGGTTATATCTATATTGAAACTTTTTCTAATACAACTTATAGTCAATTTAAAGATACGTTAGAAGACTTGGAAAAAGAAAAAATTACTTCATTAATTATTGATGTCCGTGGTAATGGTGGTGGTTATTTAATAAGCGCTAAACAAATTGCCAGTTTATTTATTGAACATGGTAAAGTAATCTATTCATTAGAAGATAAAAATAATAAAGTTGATTATAAAGATGAAACTAAAGAGAGTCGTTCTTATCCAATTGTTGTATTAATTGATGAGAATAGTGCTTCAGCAAGTGAAATCTTAGCAGCAGCTTTAATTGATAGTTATGGTGCTAAAACAATAGGAGTTACATCTTATGGTAAAGGTAAAGTGCAACAAACTAAAGAATTAAAAGATGGTAGTTTGGTTAAGTTTACTTCAGCTAAATGGTTAAGACCAAATGGTACCTGTATTGATGAAATTGGTATCACTCCTGATATCAAAGTAGAACTAGAAGTTAAAGATGGTAAAATAGTTGATAGCCAATATAATAAAGCGGTTGAATATTTAAAAAGTAATAAAAAATAATAATTAAAGAAAAAGTGTAAAATGCTTTTTCTTTTTTCTTTTCTTTTTATAATATATAAGATATAATACTAAATGAAAGACGGGATCGTATGAATAATTTAAAAGTAGGCGACAAGCTAACGATCCACTGTTATAAACATGATGGCAATATTCATCGTACTTGTGATGAGGCTGTTGTATTAGAAGTAACTGAAGATATGTTAGTTGTTGCGAATAACAAAGCCCGTATTACCGAAAGTGATGGAAGGTCATATAAAACTAAAGAACCAGCAATAATAATTTTTTATCGTGATAATTGGTTTAATATAATGGGACAATTAAAATCTCATGGATTATTTTACTATTGTAATATAGCATCACCATTTGTGATAGATAATGGAATTATTAAGTATGTGGATTACGATTTAGATTTAAGAGTATTCCCTGATGGTGGTTTTCGAGTTTTAGACCGTAACGAATATAATTATCATAAGAAGGTAATGGGCTACTCAAATGAAATAGATTTAATTGTAAAGAGTGAATTATCAAAATTGATAGAATGGAAGAAAGGACTTAAGGGTCCATTTGAGCCTGGTATTATCAATAAATATTACGAAGTTTACAAAAATCTGTAAAAAATGTCAAATTGGTGGCATTTTTTTTATTGCATTAACATAAATTATAGTGTATAGTTAGTTACAGATACGCGATAAGCAGTATCGCAAAATGGTAATATATTAAGCAAAAACATTAATTTGACACTCAATTTCGCAATTTGTCGAAAAAAATTAAAAAAATTTAAAAAAAGTGTTGACATTGTTTTTTAGATTTGATATATTACTATTGCGTCAACGAAAAGTAGACGTTAAATGATCTTTGAAAACTAAGTAAAAAAGTCAATTTTGAGTAGCTTAGATTAAACTTTAATTATTAGATTTATTTATAAATCTTTTTTATTGAGAGTTTGATCCTGGCTCAGGATGAACGCTGGCGGCATGCCTAAGACATGCAAGTCGAACGAAGCGGCCCACTGACTTATATTGATACTTTGAGAGCTTGCTCGATGAGAGGATTTATAATGACGTGGATTTTCCGCTTAGTGGCAAACGGGTGAGTAACACGTGGGTTACCTAC
>JAEEKO010000034.1 GCA_016282415.1 Caryophanales bacterium
ATACGCTCGATATAAAGACGTTGGCTTTTATGAGTAAGCCTATCGATGACGCTGCCATAGCAAAATGTATAAAGGCAGCGATCCGTGAAAGCGTAAGGAATAAATCTTTCCCTGTGACGACGCTTGAAGGTGAAGTCTTTATAAAGGCTGACGACGTTAAGTATATCAAGGCACAGAAAAATTATGTCGAGATATGCTGTAAGGACAACGTCATGTCAGGTTATGACAGCATTAAAGTTCTGGAAGAGCGGTTAAAAGAAACAACGCTTCTTCGTATTCACAAATCGTTTCTTGTTAATCTGCAGTACGTTTCCGACGTTAATTACACTGATATTGTCATGCTTGACGGAATGAAGATACCGGTGGGAAGATCGTACTACAAAGAATACAGAGAAGCTTATTTTGCATATGTCAAAACTATGGCGATAGAAAGGTTGGGGTAAGCATGTTACTGCATGGGGTGTCGATAGTTCTTAATTTCTTGGGCTGCTATTTCTGCTATCGCAATTTCTTTTCCGTTAAATTCAGAAAACAGGTGCACCTTCTTTGGGTTGGCGCCTTGGTTTTTGCGCTTGGCTTTATTCTGATTCATATTGACGGTGTTAAACCCAACTTAACAATGAGTATGTGTCTTGTGTTCATTGGTATTCTTCTAATGAACAAGTCGGGATATTTCTATACTATAATCCTTTATCCCATTGTATTTATAATGTACATGTGCATTAATATCTTCTTTTCTTTCGTATTCTCCATCGTCTTTAACATACCTTACAAGGAATTGATCAATTCATCATTCTGGGATGTGATCGAGAGCGGTGTTTCGTGTCTGTTCTTTTTTATCTGGTTTATCATTATCGGTTCCAAGCGTCTTGCAGACAAAATACGGACAACGACCGGTGAGTATCTGGTATTGCTTATAAGCGTTGTTTGCATTTTGGTAGTGCTTGGAATATCACAGGGCTTTATGAAGGGTGATGACTCATTGTTTCTTCACATGAAAGGGCCCTTTGCGATCAGTATTACCATATTGTGCCTGTTGCTGATCGCAGGTCTTAGAGGTATGTCTTATCTGAAGAGTAAAGATGCATTGTATAAAGCTGAAAAAGCTTTATACGATCAATACCTGGCAAATCAGGAAGAACACATTAAGAACATTATTGAAGCTGACAAAAGTATAAGAAGTTTCAGACACGATATAAACGCTCATCTGAGTGCTTTGGAAAGCTGTATTGATGAGAAGGACTATGATGAGCTTCAAAATTATATCGACAGGATGAAAGAGGAAACTCAAAACAGAAAGGCCCAAAGCTATTCGGGCTATGCAGCTGTGGATACAATAATCGCCGAATGGCATGAGAAGGCCTTGAAAGAGGGAATAGCCTGGGAATGGAAAGGTAAATTGCGAGAAGACCTCAAAATTGAGTTATTCGACTTGTGTGTTTTGTTTTCAAATATTTTGAGCAATGCTGTTGAGGCCGCAGAAAAAACAGAAATCGGGGGAGAACGTTATATCAAAGTTTCGATTGGCAGTTTTCGTGGAAGGACATCAATAAGGGTAACTAATACATGTATTAATTCATCATCGCAAAGAATGAATTTAAGGACTTCAAAGGTTGATAAAGAAAATCATGGTTTTGGGATGAAAAACATAAAACGCATGGTTGAAAAATACAATGGAGAGATCGTATATAACTTCAAAAACAATGTCTTTAGCATAGAGGTTACAATATAAAGAATTACATTGAGTAAGGAGATGTGGGGGACTAAATATGATTAACATAGGAATTTGTGATGACAGTGATTATTGGATCTCAGACATAAGAAGAAAAATAGAGGCCATTTTGGATGAAATTAGAATTGATTGTAACATAATTGAGTTTTCATCCGGTGAAGAGGTACTGAAATATGATGGTGAAACAATGCATCTCTTGTTTCTTGACGTTGAAATGGATGGAATAAGTGGGCTTGATGTAATGGAAAAAATACGAAAGGATTCTCTTTTTGGGAGAATTGTTTTCGTAACAAGTTATGAGCAATATCGGTACGATGCAATAGACTTTAAAACGTTGGCATTTGTTCAAAAACCTGTCAAAGAGGAAGAACTGTCCGCTTGTATAAGGGCTGCTATTCGTGAAGACAGTTACAATAAATCAATATCGGTCAATACTTTAAATGGCAGTAGCGTTTTTAGAGCGGATGATATTATATATATAAAAGCAAAAAGAAATTGTACGCTATTCCATTTAAAAGATGAAGAGGTTGAGGGATATATTGGTTTAAAGGATGTTGAAAAACTACTGATTGACTCTTCAATTATCCGGGTACATAAATCATATCTGGTAAATCTCTTGTATGTTGAAGAAGTAAATTGGGGGGTAATAAAACTGATATCGGATGAAGAACTTCCGATAGGACGTTTCTTTTATCAAAATGTTCGAGATGCTTTTTTCTATTTTATTAAAAGAATGACGATAGATAGAATGGCGTGAGAATTGTTTTTGAACCATATGCTGATTCATTGAATCACATATGGTTTTTTAAATTTTACTGTCGTTTGTCAAAAAAACACTGTCGTTTGTCAAAAAGTATTTGAAAACAGTTGTTTACCTCGAGTATGGTGTTGTTGGACCGGTAATCAATTGTTAAAAACATCATGATGTTTAAATGTATAAGGAGGTAGAGCATTGAAAAAATTGGCAAGAAAGCATTACGTTCAAGAAAACTCAATCCAGGGTTATTTAAGCTGCCTGTGTTGGTGCAATGTTTGCAGTTGTAAAGTAATCAATTTCTTGAAGATAGGATCCGATCAGTCAAGCAATGGAAACGGCGCAAGCACAGTAAACATGCGTTAATCATTCAAAACAGAAAAACTGCGTTGGAATCATATGATTTGCGAAACGAAAATGTGCTACTAACTTGTTAGTGGCACATTTTTTCAGAAGCGAGAACGATGGAGAAAATGTCCGGAAAATGAATATAAAAATATTTGAATGCTTAAATGAAAAATATGTATTTGATGTAAACAAGAACAAAATAATAAAGATAACCAACGATACCTATCAAGAATTGGCAGAGAAGAAAAACAAAGAAGCAGAGTATAAAAGTGCTGAGATTGCAAGGCTAAAATCTGCGGGATATCTATCTGACATCAGACCTGAGATAATTGAGCATCCTGCTACCCCATTCGTTGAAGACATCCTAAACAATAATCTTCAAAAATTGTGTTTGCAGGTAACTCAGAATTGCAATTTCAGATGCAAATATTGTGTGTATTCAGGCGAATATGAAAACAGAGGGCATTCCAATAAGGTAATGAGCTGGGAGATTGCAAAAAAAAGTATAGATTTTATGATCGCCCATTCTAAAAATTCAGAGAGTATGAATGTTGGTTTTTATGGAGGAGAGCCGCTTCTTCATTTTGATTTGATAAAAAAGTGCATGGAATACCTTGAGGAAAGCGTTCAAGGCAAGGAACTTACCTATAATATGACAACTAATGCAAGTCTTCTGTCGGAAGATATTGTAGAAGAGATATTGAAGAGGAAATTTAAATTGACCATCAGTATTGATGGACCAAAAGAAATCCAGGACAGAAACAGAGTCTTGGCGAGCGGAAAAGGCTCATATGACATCGTTTACAACAATATCAGATCATTATGTGAAAAGTATCCCGATTTGAAAACGATAATAAATTATTCCATGGTTTTTGATCAGAGATATGAGTTTTCCAAGATAGAGGATTTTGTCATAAATGAAAACGCTTTGTTTGAAGGAACTCAGATAATGGGGAACCTTGTTAATGACAATTATAAAAAAGGAAAAAATGAATGGTCCGATCAGTTTGCAGAAGAATGGGAATATTCGAAATTTAAATACATGCTTTTTTTGTTGGAAAAAGTATCCGCAAAGTACAATTCCAAAATAATGAGAAATTCCTATATGAGTTTGATAGATATCATAAAGAATACAAGGAAAGAATATCCCAATCTTTCCTTAAAAGACCATCCTTCGGGACAGTGTGTTCCGGGAGATGTACGCTTATTTATTAGTGTTGACGGTGATTTCTTTCCATGTGAAAAGGTCAGTGAGACGTCTAATGTTATGAATATAGGAAATATAGACAAAGGATTTGATTTTGACAAAATCAGATATATTCTGAACGTTGGCAAAATATCGGAAGAGGAATGTAAGAATTGCTTTGTATTCAGAAATTGTGAGATTTGC
This sequence comes from Caryophanales bacterium, assembly GCA_016282415.1. Lineage (GTDB taxonomy): Bacteria > Bacillota_I > Bacilli_A > RF39 > UBA660 > RGIG8386. The sequence goes on from JAEEKO010000034.1 coordinate 4,225, forward strand.
TCCTCTATGTGCGATGCGGGGAACGGTAATGAGGAATTGTCCAAGGCAATGAAAATCGTCAGATGTAAGAGCGAAAAGTACAAATTTGTGAATCAATTGAAAACATTAATAGTACTAAAAAAGTATGGTTTCAACATAGATAAGTTTTTGTTTGATGCAACATACAACAATGTTTAGGAGTTAATAATGACTGCGAAAAAGAAAGTTTTAATATACCCATTAACGTTTGAAATATTGAGTATGCTCAGAAGTGACAGCTTTACATCGAAATATAAAGAGATAATGGTTTCAACTTACAAGGGAAGCGGAATGAACGGATTTGATTGCGGCTCTCTGGATTTGGGTGAAAAAACCGGCGTAGTAATTGAAGAGGATTATGAATTGCTACTAAAAAGATGTGATGAGGTTTTACTCTATACAAATACAAAAGATACAGATTTGCTCAGTGATATATACGAAAAAAAGGCTCATGCAGAAAAACTCGGAAAAGTAGTGAGTTTGATATTAAGTGATAAACCGATTGTATTCTCGAAAGAGAGAGCATTCATAGATTCTTTGAAGAATATTCATATTGATATTACTAAAGATAGAAGCTTTGATGTTAAAACTGAAGAGCTAATTGAAATCGAAGGATTGGTAGATATAACGGTTCCTATAGTGGGAATTGTGGGTAATTCTGACAGCGTAGGTAAATATGAATTACAAATTCAAATGAAAGATGAATTGTCAAAGCGCGGATATAAAGTTTCTCTTATTACTTCAAATCAATTGGGTGAGTTTGTCGGTGGTTATTCATTTCCTGTATTTATGACCGAGAATAACTATTCCGATAAAATGAAAATTCTCCTTTTTAACAGATTTCTTAGATTTATTGAACTTGAAGATGAACCGGATATTATCATTATTGGTGTTCCCGGGGGAATAATGCCGGCGACAAGGCGCATTGTCGGTGATTTTGGCATGTTGGCAAATAAGACATATAAGGCAGCAACACCTGATTATTTCATCGTTTCAATGAATTTTGAAGCATACACTAAAGGCTATTTTGAAGAACTGAATTTATTTGTCAAATACAACTATGGATGCAACCTGAACGCCATCAAAATAAAGAATAGCAAAACCGATTGGGAGGATGCAGAAGTAACTAACAGAGGTAAATTGTTAAGTTATTCAATCGATCCTTCTAATGTCAACAATCTGATCAATAAATTGAAGCAAGAAATTGATCTTACTTTCATCTCTTCGGACAAAGATTCCGTTTCAGGATTGATTGATAATGTTGAGGATGAGTTGGAATCAAATGAATCAATTGTGGTTTTTTAGACTTCAGATCATTCTTTGAGACAGCGGAGATTATACTGATATGATTAAGCATAATGAAAAAATCGAAAACGAAATAATAACCATAATAAATACATTAAGAGACAGTGGAAAAAGTCCATTATCATACGATGACGTTGATAAAAATCTGTTTGGCAAAGAACTGATGTCGGAAGCGTATGAAATAGTTGGTGTATTTTGCGAAATAGAGGAAAAATACAATATAGGAATTAAAGAGAGCGAATTGGAAAAGTACGGATTCAATACTGTTTCCAATATTTCACGAATAGTAGAAGCCTGTATAGAAGCAAAATCTTAACCGGCAAAGGTTTAAGCATGAATAACAGAGTAGTGATTATCGATGATGGGATATGTCCATGTCGCGAATTAGAAGGAAGTATATATAGTACTCTGGAGTTTGATCATGATAAGAAAGAATTGATTGAACAACAGTCAACAGTAAAAAAAGTCGGTCACGGTACGATTTGTGCATTGATTATACATAAATTCTTTCCTAAGGCAAATATTTTCAGCATAAAAGTATTGGATGAAGCTCTTCATTCAAGTTGTGAAGCTCTTCTTTGCGCTTTGAAGTGGTGTGAGAATAATGATGTGAAAATCATTAATCTAAGTTTGGGAACAACAAACGTAAAAGATTTTGCACAAATTATTGAAGTAACGAGAAGGCTGTATTCACAAAACAAAATTATTATTTCGGCTGTAAGCAATGAAAACATATTTACCTTGCCCGCTTGCGGCGAATATTCAATCGGTGTTTGTGCAGAAGAAAACAACATCGAAAATTGTAGAAGAATGCTGCCGGGATGTGTATTGGGAAAATCGCAACATGAGTTACTGATTGACGGGAACAAATATGTTACCCCTGTTTGCAATAGTTACGCTGCTGCTTATATTTCCGGCGTTATAGGTAGCGGAATATCAGATGGGAGTATGGATACCACGAAAGTGGAAAGAGACTATTTTGAAGAGAAAAGAAAATCATTTATCAGATTTGAAAAGGGGAGATGGCTTTATAACAAAGATAGCAAAGATACATTGGGTGAACTGAGAGCCACCATAGCAAGAGTTGTTTGCATATGTACGGAGTGTAGCGAGGATAGCAGAAAATACATTGCTGATTATTTTGCGGATGAGAATCTGTTGGTTATAGATTTTAGCGATGAACCTGTGACTGATAATTGTCTGAACTGTCTGGCCTTACTGGTCGGAAATGGATTTATCGCGCTTTCAGACAATATAAGCAAAGGAAATGCTGATTATCATTTATGTGAACAGAAGGACGGCAAATTCGTTATTATAAGGAACGGCTTTTTAAGAATTCAAAGAATAAAAGAAAATGTGGATAGTTGCTGTAACTATTTGTTAAAGAAGATTTGCAGAATTTGATCATGTTGGAGAAGTAAAAAATGATTTTAGAAGCAAAAGAATTGAGGAAGACATATAAATCAAGTAAAAATGTAGAAACCATAGCGTTGGATGGCATCACATTTGACGTAAAGAAAGGTGAGATGGTCGCTATAATGGGGAGTTCCGGGAGTGGGAAAACAACTCTCATCAATTCTATAGCGGGGTTACTCAAATTTGATTCCGGGAGAGTAGATATAGACGGAAACAATATACTTGAGATGAGCAAAGATCAATTTGCTACTTTTCGCAGAAAGAATGTGGGGATCGTATTTCAAAATTATAATCTTTTAGATTGTTTAACTGTTGCTGAAAATATAAAAGTGCCATTGATTCTGGAAAAGGAAGCGGAAGATGAAATGGATATGAAAGTAAAAAACATCGCACAAATAATGGGGCTCGAGTCGGTTATGGATAAGTATCCTTATGAGATTTCCGGAGGTCAGCAGCAGAGAGTAGGTATATGCAGAGCCATCATAAATAATGCAAAGCTAATTTTCGCGGATGAACCAACCGGAAATTTGGATTCTAAATCCACCAAGAATGTGATGGAATATTTTTCAAAAGTTAATAATGAGTTTGGTACAAGTCTGCTAATGGTGACTCATGATCCTGTAACTGCCAGTTATTGTCATAGAGTCATCTACTTGCAGGATGGGAAAATTGTTGCAGAAGTAAAAAGGGACGGTGATCGAACTGCATTTTATGAATCCATCATAGAAACTCAGAAGGAGTATATTAAATGACCACTATTATTGATCTAGTCGTTAGAATTCTTCTGACTAACATAAAAAAATATCGCTTATTCCTGATATGTAATATTTCTTCTATAGCTATTCTGTTCAGTATGATTTCGCTTGTAAATAATAATAGTCTGATGGGTTCGGGAAATATCGATTCCATTATATCAAGCAATATTTATGCACCTACTTCGCTGGTTGTAATTTTCGTGGCTGCTTTTGTTCCATACACATATTCTTTATTGAAGAAAGATACATCCAGAGATTATGGGATTCTTAACTCTATAGGGATGTTGGAAGAGGAAGTAAATATATGTATGCTTTTGGAGACATTAATATTGGGCGCATTTTCTGTTATAGGGGGCATACTGTTTGGTAATGTTTTGAGTTTAATTGTTTTCTTAATAGTGCATTACGGTATAGGAATGAGTGAACTGAAGTATGAGAATTCTTTGACGACGTATAGAATGATAGTCTTGTTCGCGGGAGCACTCTATTTTGTGGTGTATGTGATAGATATCGTAAAGAGACGTTTATTGAATGCCACGGATATGATCATAAGCAAGAGAAAGTCGGAAAGCGGAACAGGAAGCTGTTTTCTTTTCTTTATCGGGGTAGTAATTGTATTTATTTCTTTCGTTAGTATGCTGTTTCTTTATGAGGAAAACAGTAACAGTGCCCTGATATGCTTTGCCTTATGTGTTCTGGGGATAATTGTTTTGTCAATGAATGCACAATTTATATTCAAAAAGGGGAGGAAAAAGAGTAAACGATTATTTCTGTTCAGTGATTTTTTATATTATTTCAAGCGCAATATAAAGGTCGTTCTTGTTTCATTCGGAATGATATTTATGATACTTTTTTTTACTATGTTTACGCTTGTGACATTTCCCAATTTCAGTAATAACGCAGAAATATATAATCCTTATCATATCACTTATTCAGAATATCCGATCATGGAATGGCACCCGGAAGAGAGCGATTTAAAAGATATGACGGAGAAGTTTGATACAGACATTACTTTTTATGAAAAGATAGACTACTTATATATTGGCGGGACACAGTTATTCTCGATAAATGATATTCGGAATTATATATCAAATGAAGTCCATTTGGATAAAGGTGAGTGTATATATGTTAAATGTGAGTATTTGAATGATGGATACGAACATAACAAAACGAACAATAATACTGAGATTGAAGTTGGGGGAAAATCTTTTGCAGTTAAAGAAGTTGTGTATGATATCTTGTTTGGTAAAAGTCTTTTAACGCAAGGGAAAATAGTACTTCTTTCAGATCGGGATTTTAAGGAATTGATGGAAGATAAAAATATATCTCCCAGCCGTTTATGTCTGCTCAATTTTTCGGATTACACGAAAACGATTGGCTTGGAGAAAGTGATCGTTGAGACGCTTGCAGAAGAAAATCCGGGTTTTAAAGCAAGTGATTTTATGATTACTTCTAGGGCTGTATCAAGCAGAAATGCGCGGAACAGTTCGCTGTTCTTATTGTTTTTGGTAGCATATGTTTCAATTCTTTTCTATTTCAGCGTACTGATAATGATTCACTACAAATTCGAAATGGAAATCGAGGAAGAAAGACACAAAATGCAACTGTTACAGAGTATGGGAGCATCTGAGAGTGATGTTGGCCGTATGTTGTTTGAAAAAGTTTGTTTAATTTTCCTGACTCCTTTTTTGGGGGCCGTGATTCTCACGGTAATGTATGGCTATGGAACCAATTTTTCGTATGGATACGGATTTGTTGGAATCAGATACGCCATACTGGTTTCAATAGTCTGGTTTAGTATTATTGCTACGACAATAATCCTATATTATCGAAGATATATGAAACGATATGATCCGCAATATTTTCTTTAGCATGAACATTGAATTCAGACATTTACGAAAAAATACTAAAAAATGGCCTGTTTTAGGCCCGTTTTCGTAGTTCATCCACGTTTTTCGTAGTTCGTCCAAAAACAATTGAAAGATAGACGCTTTATGAGAGATGATGAATCTAAGGAGGAGGTGTTAATATGAATATATTCTCAATTCTTACATCCAATATAGAGGATTGGTGGCGAAGAATATTGCATTTGCCGCCGTACGACAAGTAAATAATTGGAAAAAGAAAAAGGAAAATCCCGTCGAGAAATCGGCGGGGTTTTTGCTTTTTGGAGCGACAAGAGAAGACACTTTACGAAAAAAAACTAAAAAATGGCCCTTTTTTGGGCCTTTTTCGTAGTTCATCCAGAAAAATCGTAGTTCGTCCAAGATAGATTGCATATGGGAGCCGGGTTAAGCAATCATATTAGTGAGAGGGTTATTTGGCAGCTGTATCCAAACCATCAATCAAAACTATAACTAAAAGAAAGGAGAAGAAATGTGGAAC
>JAEEKO010000035.1 GCA_016282415.1 Caryophanales bacterium
ATACATTAAATAAACCATAATATCATCACGACATCCAATAACTTCACTAAATGGTACAACATTATTTAAAATTAAATCACGAGCATTACCAAGCCATACATCAGTACCATGTGATAAACCAGAAATCTTAATTAATTCGGCAAAAGTCTTCGGTTTAGTTTCTTCCACCATACTTACGGTAAATGGAGTTCCAAATTCAGGAATACCTAAGGTACCAGTCTTACATAAGATTTGATCAGGTTTAACTCCTAACGACTTAGTTGAAGTAAAGATTTCCATGGTTGCTTTATCATCCATCGGAACATCCAAGACATTAGTTTTAGTCATATCACCAATCATGCGTAGTTGAGTTGGATCAGAATGACCTAAAATATCTAGTTTTAACAAACATTCTTCGATACTATGATAATCAAAATGCGTTGTACGCCATGCACTGGTCGGATCCTCTGCTGGAAATTGGAAAGGTGTAAAATCAGATACATCCATATAATCTGGTACTACAACAATACCACCTGGATGTTGACCAGTTGTTCTTTTTACACCAGTACAACCAATAGCTAAACGTTCAATTTCCGTTTGACGCATTGTAATATTCTTATCTTCTAAATATCCTTTAACAAAACCAAATGCGGTTTTATCAGCAACAGTACCAATTGTACCAGCACGATAAACATTATCAACACCAAATAATACCTTAGTATATTCATGTGCTGATGCTTGATTTAAATCAGAGAAGTTTAAATCGATATCAGGAACCTTATCAGCATTAAATCCTAAGAAGGTTGCAAATGGCATATCTTGACCATCTTTATAAAGTGGTTCACCACAATTTGGACATTTCTTATCTGGTAAATCAAATCCACTCGAATAAGTTGCACCTAATGGATTACCTTCTTCATCATTAAACTCACTGAATTGACATTTAATACAACGATAATGAGCTGGAAGCGGATTTACTTCGGATATGCCCATTAATGTTGCAACAAAGCTTGATCCAACCGAACCACGTGATCCTACTAAGAATCCTTCATCATTAGAATGCTTAACTAAACGTTGTGCAATTAAGTAAATCGGGTCAAAACCACCACCGATAATACCACCAATTTCTTTCTTAATTAATTTATCTAAGGCATCATCGCTAAACTCTTCTTCACTATTCCAATGATTAGTAAAATATTCTTTTAAGAAATTAATGGTTTCGGTTTTACCTTGAACTAGAATACTATGTAATTTTTCAAAAGTTTTAATCGTTAATTCTTCATCACTAATATCGGGATTTTCTTCTTTGATAATAGTGCTGCAGGCATTATAGACAACATCACCGTATAATTCTTTACTAATACGTTCTTCAATATTATATGGTAAGTTTTTACCGTACATCGAAGCAGCTTTATCATATACTAGATCCGTAACAACCTTTGGACAATCTAAGTATGATTTACCATCGTCAGCTTTAACACGTGGTGAGAATGGAGTTCCACCAGTATCAATAATAACTTCGATTTCTTCTACCATATCCTTAATTGCATTAGGATTAGTAATAACAATTTCTTTAGCTAAATCTTCATCTAAGAAACTAAATTCTTCAAGCATTTCCTTAGTTGTCATATATTTCATATCTGGGATATCTACGCCATGACGATTTAATGGATGTAAACGACCATTAGTTTTTTGACGAACAATAATCTCACGGAATATTTTATCTTCACTACGTAAATTATGAACATCGCCAGTTGCTACAACTAATTTACCAGCCATCTTCGCAACACGAATGATTTTTTTAATATGTTCTTGTAATTGAATCTCACTTTTAAAACCACTTGATTCCATTTGTAATAAATGGCGCATGGCACTAATTGGTTGAACTTCAATATAATCGTAGAAGCGCATCATATTTGATAATTCTTCATCATCTTTTGTTTTTGCTGCTTCAAATATTTCACCATTAATGCAACCACTACCAAATAATAAACCATTATGATGTTTAACTAATTCATTACGTGGTAATTTTGGCTCATTGTTGCGGAATAAATAAGTAGTATTAGCTAAACTAATAATTTGGAATAAATTCTTTAATCCTTCTTTATTCTTTGCAATTGCACATAAATGGAATGGCATACTAAACTTTATTAATTCATCAATATTAACATCTTTAACGATATCATCTGTTGTTTCAATATTACGATCATCTAAAATCTTACACATTTTAAAGAAACAACGAGCTGTACCTAACGCATCATAATCAGCACGATGGTGTTCATCTTCATTCCATTCAACATTATATTTTTTTACTAAAGTTGAAAGTTTATGGTTAGGCCAATCGGGATTAAGCATACGAGCCATACCCATGGTATCACAAACAACATTTTTAAATTCACCTAAATTATATTTACTACAAGCACTACGCATAAAGCCAATATCGAATTTAGCGTTATGAGCAACCATTGGGGCATCTTTAACCCAATCTAAGAAACGTTTAGTAACATTCTCTTCATTATCACAGTCAGCAACCATTTCATCAGTAATACATGTCAATTCGGTAATCTTTTTAGGAATTGGTCCAGCCGGTTTTATTAATTCATCAAAGGTATCAGTAATTTCCCCGTTCTTAATTTTAACCGCTCCAATTTCAATCATTTGGTCTTTACCAACATAGAATCCGGTAGTTTCTGTATCGAATACCACAAATTCATCATTTAATAAGTTAAAATTGCCATTACTACGATTGAATACAACATCTACATCATCATTTACGATACTTAGTTCAGTACCATATAAACATTTAAAATGATCTTCGGGTTCACGCCCTTTATTAATTGCTTTAACATTTTGGAAGGCGATTGGGAAAGCTTGACAACCATTATGATCAGTAATTGCAACCGCATTATGGCCCATCTTTACCGCATAGTCAATTAAATCAATAGTATGTTTACCCAAATCGATACCAACAACACTATCCATCGTACTCATCATAGTATGAGCATGTAATTCCACACGCTTTTCAGGTGCATCATCAACCACTACGGTATCTTTAGATCCAATATGTTCCATGTTACGAACTTGCATAACTAAGTCATGACTAAAGTTATCAAATTCAATATTACCTTGGAAACGATACCACTTATTTTCCTTTATTTCTTTCATGATATCGCTAAACTCATCATGATCTTTTTTAAAGATTTTAGCTAACATACTATTAGATTTATCACTGATTTTTAAAGTTATAATATTAATGTTTTCACGTTCTAAAGTATCAATTCCAAAAACATAAGCTTCAAAAACAACATTATTAGTCTTATCCATAATGTCATTAATCTTAATGACCGGAAGATCATCAGCAATTTTTTTACCTAAAACAATATCACTTTTTTCAACCTTTGGTAATTCAACATCAGCAGTTTTCATTTCATCTTGAACTACCTTACGTAACTCTTCATTTAAATTAATTGTTATATCAAAGCCATCGATTCCAAAGTCTTTTAAATGAGTTTCCAATTTAGCTAATTCACTATTTAATTTATCTTGTTCCGTTTTCGAAGAAACATCAATAATTATTTCATTATCATTGATTGTTAAATCATCACTATTTAAAGAAACTAGGGATGCTTTTTTACTTTTTAAATTAGCAAATAAATAATTTAAATATTCTAAAATTATATCTTTATCTAGTTTTTGATATTTAAATTTAATAAAACATTTATCAGTACCATTAATACCAGCTTTAGATTTATCAATTAAATCTAGGACAACTTGAAGTGGAATTATTGCTTCATTTTCAATATAGACTTCATATAAATCTTCTTTTTTAATATATAATACCTTACTAACTTTAGCGTCATTTAAAACATCTAAGTTTTCAGTATAATTAATGCTTTTTAAAAAACGTTCTAAATTCTTATCCATGAAGTCACATCCTATACATCTCTTCTATTATATCAAATTATGAAATTTTTTTAATACTTTTGACATTAATTTGATACTCATTATAACGTTTTGAAACTACCCCAATAACACTAATAATATCATTCTTACTTAAAACAATATTATCTACTAATGGTTTGAAGATAAATAATGTTAATTTACCAGTTTCATCAGATACATTCAGTATCATCATATCATCATTATTTTTAGTTTTAGTTTTCTTAATATCTTCAACTAAGAAAACATTTTTAATTTCTTTATTAAAATAATTACTAATATTATTAATCTTAATTAATTCACTAGAATTATATTTTGATACTTGATGATCACGAATTAAGAAACCATATGAACTTAATTCATTCTCAATTAATTCGTTTAATGAATATTCTTCGTATTCTTCAAGAATTGGTTTTTCAATTAAGAAATCCATATTACCACCAAGTAATCCATAATTAAGAATAATTGATTCATTTTCAATTAAAGTTTTAGTATTAATATTAAAGGAATTAAAAATACCACTTTTTACTAACGCAATAAAGGTTTTAGATTTAATATCGTTATTCTTGCGAACAAAATCAAAGATATCTTCATAACCATTACCACGATTAGCAATAATATCATTAAATACTTTACTACTAATATTTTTTACAACACTAAATGGCATTACTAAACTATTACCATTAAGTTCATATTCCATGGTGCTTTTGTTAATATCAGGTTTAATAAATTTAATGTTTTTATTTTTAGCATAATCAATATATTTTTTAGTCATTTCCGTTGCACCAATCGCTTCATTTAATAAATAGCGATAATATAATAACGGATAATGGGCTTTTAAATAAGCTTGTTCAAAACTGATCTTAGCATATGAAACACTGTGTGATTTATTAAATCCATAAGATGCAAATTTTAATACTAACGCAAAGATACGTTTACTAATACTTTCTTCAATATTATTATTTTTGCAACCATTAATAAATTTTGCTTCTTCTTTTTCTAGTATTTCTTTTTTCTTTTTTGACATTGCTCTTCGTACTAAGTCTGCTTCCGAATAACTATATCCAGCTAATTTAACCATTATTTCCATAATTTGCTCTTGGTAAATAATAATACCATAAGTATCTTTTAGAATAGGTTCTAATAACGGATGTAAGTATTTAATACGGCCGGTATTCTTATTAGTGATATAGTTATTAATATTATCCATAGGTCCTGGTCTAAATAAAGCTAACGCATCATAAATATCACGGAAAGTTGTTGGTTTTAACTTTCTTAAGAAATTTAACATTCCTGAACTTTCAAATTGAAAGATGCCTAAGGTATCAGCATTCTTAAATAACTCTATCGTCTTTTGGTCATCAAGTGGAATTTTATTCATATCAAGCTTAATATTATGATTATTTAAATCAATTAAAATATCTTTAATTACTGATAGATTCTTTAATGCTAAAAAATCCATTTTTAATAGGCCCATATCTTCAAGATAATCCATCGTAACTCCGGTCAAATAATTATGGCCATCATAATATAGTGGGATAATATCATCAATCGCAACACTTGATATTACAACTCCAGCAGCATGAATTGATGTGAAGTTTTTTAAATTTTCAAGATGAAGCGCAATATCATATAATTCTTGATACTTTTTATTGGAACCATAATTATTCTTAACTAATGGTTTATTAAAGTTATCTTTAACACTTAAATCCGCATCAATTAATTTCATAAAACGGTTATATTCAACTTCATCAAATTCTAAAATCTTCCCTAATTCACGTAATAATACTTTACTTTTTAAAGTACTATAAGTAATTATATTACCCGTATTCTTAACGCCATAACGATTACGAACATAATCAATTACTTCTTCTCTTTTCGAATATTCAAAATCAATATCGATATCAGGCATAGTGATACGATCTTTATTTAAGAAACGTTCAAATAATAAATTATATTTTAACGGATCAATTTCGGTAATACCTAAAGAATAACATACCAAAGAACCAGCACCACTACCTCTTCCTGGTCCAACTATAATATTGTTCTTTTTAGCAAATAATACATAATCATAAACAATTAAGAAATAATCACTAAAATTCATTTCATTAATTACTTTTAGTTCATATTCTAAACGTTCCATGTAATTATTTGGAACATTATTACTTAAACGCTTATTTAATCCTTTTAATGCTAATGATTTTAATAAATTATTACTATCAACATTTTCTTTATAATGCGGAATATAACGTTTATTTTCATCTAATTTAATATTTACTAATGATAAAAATTTTAAGCTATCATCGTCATCAGTAATAAAACTAGCATCACTAAAGCTTTCCGTGTCATCAATCTTACTTAAATACTCCATATATTTTAAATCAGTATCTTTAAAATAACGAATTGGTTTTAAAAATATTTTAGGTCCAGTAAGGTTCTTCTTTTCGCTTTCACTTTGATAACTATAAAAAATATCTTCAAATAAAGTTTTATCAATTTCGATATCCTTTGATTGAAATGGAATTACTAAAATCAAATTATCATGATATAGAGTAATATCACTTGGATTAATATCTCGCTCTTGTTTAATAGTATTTAGTTTTAATAAATTTTTAAAGCCATTATTATTCTTGGCATATAAATAGATAAGATCGTTATTTAAAGTTATAGGAAGGCCCACTATTGGTGTTAAATTTTCTTTTTGAAAAGCTTTAATTATCGGAACACTTGAAAACAAGTATTCATCGATAATACCACAGCCAGGATAATTATTAGTTTTTAAATATTCAATTAAATCCGGAATACGAATTAAACTTTTTTTAAGTTCAAATTCCGTTTTAACACCTAGTGCTATCCCCATACCTCTCACCTATTAAAATTATATCAATTTATTCTATTATTTAAAAGCATGAATATATATTTATTAGGTGATTTTTTCATGTTTATTAAAATATTAAGTATTGTTTTTACAATCATTTTTGGAACCTTCTTTCATTTTACTTATCAATTAACAAATCATAATAAAATAGTTGGATTATTTACTGCTACTAATGAATCAACATTTGAACATATAAAAATGGCACTTAGTGCCAGAATCTTTTTTATTCCAATTGAAATTCACTTTCTTAAAAACTATCCTAATTATTACTTAAGTGTCTTAATTGAATTAATCTTAATTACTATATTTATTATTTTATTTTTTTATGGATACCAGTTACTCATATCAAAAAAAGAGAATCTAATATATAACATCAGTATTTTTTATATCAGTATTATCCTTGCTTATATTATTGGTTATAAATTTATTTTATATCAACAAATCTTCTTTATAACAATTCATTCAGCCTTCTTTATTATCTTAACTTTATTGTTAGAAATGATTTTAACGATAGAACCTTTAAGAAACTTTTTATTTATTGATCCGATAACTAAAAAATATCCTAATTTCTGTAAGAAATAGGATATTATAAACTACGATTTTTTTCTTCTTCGTATTCCATTTCTGGATATGGAATATTACGATTCATTTGATTAATAATAATCTTTTTATTAACTGCAGCATTTAATGAATATAATTCATCCATTAAATACTTATATTTTTCTAATGACAAATAAGTACGATATTTAGTATCAATTACGCTTCTTAGATAATTTATTTCATCTAAACACATTCTCGCATCATTATCAGTACTATCATCATTATTAGTATATAAATACACCATCTTAAATATTCTTTCATAATTACTTAATATCTTCTTAGTAATTATGTCATCAATAATACCTTTATTAATAATATTAATCTCGGTAATTTTAATCTTAGCATTATCTTTCATTTTAGGATTAATTTTATAGGAAACGTCAAAATCAATACTCTTTATTAAAATAGTTTTACTTGGTTTATTCTTTTTTATAAAATAACTTGCCATGTGATCACCTACTTTAATAAATCAGGACGACGTTCCTTGGTTCTTTTGACTGATTCTTGATAACGCCATTCATTAATTTTTTGATGATCTCCAGAAATTAATACCTCTGGTACTTTTAATCCTTCATATTCTGCTGGTTTAGTAAATGTTGGATAATCTAATAAATAGTTTTCATTAAAAGAATCATTTAAATGACTACTCTCATTAATAACCCCAGGAATTAAACGAATGATGGAGTCAGCTAAAACCATTGCTGGTACTTCACCACCGGTTAAAACATAATCACCAATAGATATTAAATAATCAGCTAAAGTTTCAATCCGATCATCAAAACCCTCATAATGACCACAAATGATAATTAGATGTTTTTCCTTAGATAAATCATAAGCCATTTTTTGTTTATAAGGAACTCCCGATGGAGTTAATAAAATAACTTTTGATTCGGCAGTTCTAATCGCTTTAACACAATCAAAAATTGGTTGACATGCTAAAACCATTCCTGCTCCACCACCATAAGGAGTATCATCGACCTTACCATGAGGATCATTAGTATAATCTCTAAAATTAATAAAATTAACTTCGACATGTTTATTTTCAATGGCTCTTTTAATTATTGATTCAGTAATAAAACCATTAAACATATCAGGAAATAATGTTAAAATATCAATTTTCATTTAAATCAAATCCTTTATATTCTCCACATACACTTTCTTTTCAGTTAATGATACTTTTTTTACAAAGTAATCATTTAACGGAATATAGTATTTTTTGGAATCATTATTTACAACTAATAAATAATTACTACTATTATACATATAATCTTCAATTTTTCCACAAAAATCATCGTTAAAGATAATATCAAGTCCAATTAAATCAGTAATTAGATAATCGTTATCACCAATATTTAAAGTATCACGA
>JAEEKO010000036.1 GCA_016282415.1 Caryophanales bacterium
AAAGTTTTAAAAATTAATCAATAGATTAATTTTTCTTTTTTTTATGAATAAATTGGGTTATACTATTAGTAGGAGTTTGGTGCTATGAATTTATTAATTAATGGCTATAAAATATATGAAATAGTTCTTGTTACTTTTTTAACTTCTTTTTTATCAGTACCAGTAGTAATTAAACTATCTCATCATGTTGATGCAATGGATTATCCTAATGAACGAAAACTACAAAAAAAGCCAGTACCGCTTTTAGGTGGATTAGCTATTTTTGGTGCGTTTATGGTTGGATATATGCTATATGCACCAATGACAACTAAAATGCTATCAATCCTAATGGGATCATTTGTAATTGTATTATTAGGTATTTTTGATGGTTTAAATGGAATCAAAGCTCGCTATAAATTTATTGTTCAAATCTTAGCAGCTTGTATTATTGTTTTTTATGGTCAAATATACATTAGTGATATAACCGCTTTTGGACTTTCCTTTGTAATACCAGAACCACTTAATTATATTGCTACTATTTTCTTTATTGTTGCAACTGTTAATGCAATTAATTTTATTGATGGTTTGGATGGCCTTTGTTCTGGAATATCATTAATTTATTTTATAACAATCTTTATAATTGCATTTATCTTAAATACTTTAGGTGGCCTAGATGTTATTTTATCATTAATTATGATTGGGGCAGTATTAGGTTTCTTAATGTTTAATTTTGCTCCAGCTAAAATTTATTTAGGTGATTGTGGTAGTTATTTTTTAGGATTTATTATTTCCGTTATTGCACTTTTAGGATATAAGGGTGCTACATTAACTAGTTTAATTATTCCATTAATAATTTTAATTATTCCGATATTTGATACCACATTTGCTATTTTAAGAAGATTATTAAAGGGTGGAAATATTGGGGTTGCTGATAAAGAACATTTCCATCATCAATTATTAAAAATGAAATTTAGTATGCGCACTACGGTATTAATTATTTATATGATTAATATCTTATTTGCAGCAGTATCAATTTTCTATGTACTAGGTGATAACCGTATTGCATTAGGTATTTATATTGGTTTAATGATATTATTATTATTCATTGTTATTAAAACTGATATTTTATTTGAACATAAGAAAAAAGAAAAAACAATTGAAGAAAAAACAAAAACTAAAAAAAAGAAATAGGGATTTTATGAAAAATAATAAATTTGTAACAATTCTTTTTATATTATATCCACTTATTGATTTATTAACGGCTTTACAAGTTCGTTATTTTTCATTTCCAATATCAGTTGGAATCGTTGTAAGAGGATTAATTATTTTAATGCTTTTTGGCATTGTGGTATTTAATAATAGTAGTAAGTATCGTACGTTAACAATATCTTACTTTTTACTATTAATGGTTTATGGAGGAATATACTTCTTAACAAAGTTAGATACGAATATCATTAAGGAAGCTATAAGCTTATTTAAAATGTTTAGTTTACCAACCGTGTTAGTGTTATTACTTAATTTTTATGATGAATTAGGTATTGATAAACGAAGCATTAAAAATATTATTTATATAAATGGTTATGTTTTTGCATTAATCTTAGTTATTGCATTTATTACAAAAACCGGTAATTTAACTTATTCTGCTAAATATCATTTGGAAGGGTATATGGGTTATTTTTATGCTGCTAATGAGATAAGTGCTATTGCGGTTTTAACATTCCCATTTATGTATGAAAAAATTACTAATAGTATTTTCTTTAAAATCGTTGGGATGATTAGTGCTGTTATCTTCTTAATGATTGGTACGAAAACGGTTTTAATTGGAATTTGTTTAACCACCATATATTATGTAATTGTTAGTTTAATTAAGAAAAAGAATCGTATTTTATATCTTACTTTTATGATTGCAATTTTAGTATTTGCATATTTTTCTCCAGCTTATCAAAATATTGTAACGCGTCATGAACGTATTCAAGAAAATTTAAGAGTTGATGAAAGTACTATTCTTGCATATAAAACGGATGATACTAGTGATAAAGATATCATTAGTAGTGGTCGAGATGAATTCTTAAAAGATAATAATAAAATATTCAAAGAAAGTAATATTAATGAAAAACTATTTGGATTAGGTTATACTAAATATGATTTAAGATTAGTCGAAATGGATTTATGTGACATCTTCTATCGTGGTGGGGTTGTTGGATTAATTATCTATGTTATTCCATTTATTTATATTGGTTTATTAATTGTTAAAAAAATGTTTACTAAGTTTAATTTAAATATTAGTAATAGTTATTTAAGTTTAGGCTTTGGATTATTACTAGCATTACTTACGGGACATGTTTTAGTAAGTCCAGCCGTAAATATTTATATTGCATTAATTATACTATTATTATTAACTGAATTTAATTATTTAAAAGATATTCATAAAAAAAGAGTAGTTTTTGTAGCTACTACTGGTGGTCATTTATCTGAATTATTAGTATTAAAACCATTATTTAAAAAATATGATGCGATATTAGTTACGGAAAAAACTAAAACGACGGTAGACTTAGTTAAAAAATATCCTCATGTTTATTATTTAATGTTTGGTTCAGATCGTCATAATATTATTGTTTATGGTATGCGTTTAATTCTAAATGCATTTAAGAGTTTATTTATCTATTTAATTGTATGGCCAGATGTAATTGTATCAACTGGTGCTCATTTTGCTGGTCCGATGATCTGCCTTGGTAAAGAAATTGATAGTAAGACGATATTTATTGAAACCTTAGCTAATTCAAGTAAAAGAAGTGCGACGGGTAATTTAATATATCAAATTGCAGATTTATTTATTGTGCGTTGGGATGAAATGTTAAAACTTTATCCGAAAGCAGTTAAAAGGGGTGGTATCAAATGATTTTGGTTACAGTCGGAACCCAAGATAAATCTTTTAAAAGATTAATTAATGAAGTAGATAAGTTAGTTAAAAATAAAGTTATTAAAGATGAGGTTGTTATTCAAACTGGATATACGGAATATAATGGTTCGATTAATCACTTTGCATTTACATCGCAAGATGAATTAGATGAACTAGTAAAGAAATGTGATATCTTAATTACCCATGCTGGAGTAGGATCAATCTTTAAAGGATTAGAGTATGGTAAAAAAGTAATAGCCGTACCACGTTTAAAAAAATATCATGAACATGTTAATAATCATCAATTAGATATATCGAAAAACTTTGAAGAAGCAGGATATATTTTAGTAGTTAATGATATGATAGATTTAGGAAAAACCATCAAGAATATTAAAAAATTTGTTCCTAAAAAATTAGAAATCGATAATCAAGAACTAATTAATACGGTAGAGGAGTTTATTGATAAGATATGAAAAAAATCGCATTTTTTTGTTATGATCAACAAATGGGTGGAATCCAAAAGTCATTAATAAATTTATTGGATAATTTAGATTATTCAAAATATGAAGTTGATTTATACTTATTTAATAAGGAAGATTCGTTTTTTGTTAACACCATAAATAAAAAAGTAAATATTATTTATCTTAATATTGGAATCTATCATAAAGTATTTAATTGTATTCCATTCCGTTTAGTTCGTTTATTAAAATTTAATGTTAAAAAGATTCAATATGACTACGCAATTGATTTTGATTCTTATCAAGCCCTTACCGCAGCGGCTTGTCTAAAAACTAATGCTAAAAAACATATTATGTGGATTCATAATGATGTTTATTTAAAATATCAAGGTGAATTTAAATATCGTATTTATCATATGTTTATGAAGCATAAATACCAATACTTTGATAAGTTTGTTGGTGTTTCGGATGGTGTTATTGGGCCATTCAAAGCTTTAAATGGAACTGCTAATAAAGAATTGTTTGTTATTCCTAATTATATTGATACTAACGAAATATATGAAAAGAGTAAAATTAAAACCGATATCAAAGTTGCTAAAGATACTTATAATTTAGTTAGTGTTGGAAGATTAACTTTCCAAAAAGGATACGACATTTTAATTAATGAGTATAAAAAAATAATTGATGCCGCCGAAGATAAAAAGTATCATTTATATATTATTGGTGATGGTGAAGAAAGAAGTAGTCTTGAGCACCTGGTTAAACAAAAGAAATTAAATGATAAAGTTACTTTCTTAGGAAGCTTATCAAATCCATATAATGTTATGAAATTAATGGATGGTTTTGTTTTAACCAGTCGTTATGAAGGCCAAGGAATGGTTATTTTAGAAGCTAAAGCATTAGATTTAGATATCTTTATTACGGAACATTTAACCCAATATGTTGATGGTATTAAAGGTTGTACTGATATTAAAGAAGCTATTTTAAAAGCTAAGAAACGTGATCATTCATTTAATTATTTAAAAGATTATAATCATAAAATAATGGTGAGTATAGATAGGTTGTTTAGCGATGAAGAATGTTAAAGAAATAGTTAGTTACTTAATAGTTGGGGTTTTAACAACGGTAGTTAGTTTTGTTACTTACTTCTTATTAACTAGAACCGTTTTAAATCCGGATAATGCCATTCAGTTACAGATTGCAAACATCATTAGTTGGATATGTGCAGTAGCATTTGCATATATTACTAATCGTATTTTTGTATTTGAAAGTAAAAATAAAAATATCTTTTTAGAAGTATTTTTATTTGTTATGGCAAGAGTGCTAAGTTTAGCAATGGATATGGGTTGTATGTTTATTGTGGTAACCCTATTAAAACGTAGTGATATTATTGGTAAATTAGTAAGCCAAGTAGTGGTAACTGTTGCTAACTATGTATTAAGTAAATTAATTGTATTTAGAAAGAAAAAAGATTCTAAAAATTAGAATCTTTTATTATTTTACAAAAAAAACGAAGCTGCCCCCTGAAGACAGCTCCTAAAAGAATAAAAAGGGGTTGGCTAGTGTGATACTAGCACCAATTCGCCTTGTGTGAATTGGTAGTGTTTATACTAATCGAAAACCTTATATTTGTCAACACTTTTTTTAAAAAAATTAAAAAAAGTTTTAATCATGATATAATGGCATTAGGAAGGAGAATCAATATGGATTTAAAAAGTATTACTGGTATTGGACCTAAGACGATATTATATTTAAATAAATTAGGTATAAATGATGTTGATAACTTAATAAATTATTACCCATTTCGTTATAATGTTTTAAGACCAGTAAACATCTATAACTATATTGATTCTGATGAAACAATAACTATTAACGCACGTGTTATTAGTGATTTAAAATTATTTTTCTTTCGTAATAAAATGAGTCGTTTATCATTTTGTATTGAAAGTAATGGTAAGATTATGAAAACGGTTTTATTTAACCGTCATTATTTAAAAGATCATTTAAAACTTAATCAACGTATTGCGGTTACGGGTAAGTATGATAAGTTAACTAATCAGTTCGTAATTCAAGATATCTGTTTTACGGAAATTAATGGTGAAGTTATAACACCAGTTTATCACTTAGTTAAAGGGTTAAAACAAAAGAGTATACATAGTGCTATTTTAAAAGCAATTACTAATCGTAATGTAGAAGTGGTGGATAATGTTCCAAGTTATCTTGTTGATAGGTATAAATTTATTAACAAGAGTAATGCTTTAAAAATAATTCATAATCCGAATAGTATTCAAGATTTAAAAATGGCTAAACTAAGATTAATATATGAAGAATTATTTATTTTTGCTAGTAAGATTAATTATTTAAAAATAAATAATAAAAAAGATAATGGTTTAAAACGCGATATATCAAAAAAAGATTTATTAAACTTTATAGATACTTTGCCTTATTTATTAACCAGTGATCAAATAGATGCCGTATGGGAAATATATGAAGATTTAGTATCACCAAAAAGAATGAATCGTTTATTGATGGGTGATGTCGGTAGTGGTAAAACGATTGTTAGTATTATTGCTATGTATTTAAATTATTTAGGTGGTTATCAAAGTGCTTTAATGGCACCTACCGAAATCTTAGCAACTCAACATTATGAAAATATATTAAAAATAGTTCCACCAAATATTAAAGTTTCTTTATTAACTGGGAAAATGACAAAAAAAGAAAAAGAAACTTTGTACGATGCGATTAATACTGGTAAGATTGATATTGTTGTAGGAACGCATGCTTTATTAAATGAAAAATTAACTTTTAATAATTTAGGATTAGTAGTTACTGATGAACAACATCGTTTTGGGGTTAATGCTCGAAAAGATTTATTTAATAAAGGATTGAAGCCGGATGTTTTATATACTACGGCAACACCAATTCCCCGTACTTATGCTATGACTATCTTTGGGGATATGGATACATCAGTAATAAAGGTTAAACCGGGTAACCGTTTACCAGTAATTACTAGTGTTACTAATGAAGAGAATATTAAAGATGTATTAATGCTGGTTAAAAAAGAAATTGATTTAAAACATCAAGTATATATTGTTGCACCATCAATTGATAGTGAAGAAGTGGATGATTTAAACAGTGTGGCAATTTTAGAAGAAAAATATCATAAAGCTTTTCCAAATACGAAAATTGGCATATTACATGGTAAATTAAAGAATACGGAAAAAGATAAAATTATTAAAGATTTTATGGCTAATAAAATAAGTATTTTAATATCAACGACAGTTATTGAAGTAGGAATTGATTCACCAAATGCAACGGTGATGATAGTTTATAATGGTGAACGTTTTGGATTATCGACACTTCATCAATTACGTGGTAGAGTTGGACGTAGTGATTTACAATCTTATTGCTTTATTATTAGCAAGAAAAAAACCGAACGTTTAGAAGCATTAGAAAAAAGTAATGATGGGTTCTACATTGCGGAAGTTGACTTTAAGATACGTGGTGAAGGTGATTTATTTGGAACTAATCAAAGTGGTGATATGCAATTTAAGTTAGCACAACTAAGTTCGGATTATAAAATCTTCTTACAAGCTTTAAAAGATAGTGAAGAAGCAATTAATAATAATGATGAAACCGTTAATAACATTATTAGCAGTTTAAAAATAATATCTTAATTTAAAAGGAGGATAATTATGGATCATCGTTTAATTAGACAAAATGCCAGATATATTATTAAAGGGAATTTATTACAAATATGGGTTCCATTAATTCTATTAGAATTAATATCTTTACCATTTAGTTTAATAATAGTAAAAGTTGCAGAAGCCGGTAGTGATTTAGAAAAAGTATTAACTATTATCTTTTCCCTTTTATTAATGCCAGTAACCATTGGCTGTTATGAATACTTTTTAAATATTGTTCGTGGAAAAGAACCAAAACTTAAAAGTTTATTTAATTATTTTGACCGTTTTGGAACTATCCTTTTAGCAATTGTAATAGTGGGTTTATTAACAACAATTGGAACTTTTTTATTAATTATTCCGGGTTTAATAATAGCATTAATGTATAGTCAAATATATTATGTTATTGTTGATAATCCAGAAGATAACGCAATCAGTTGTTTAAAGAAAAGTAGAGAGTTAATTAATGGTTATAAATGGGATTATATTGTCTTTAATTTAAAGTTTATTGGATGGATTTTGCTAACTGTTTTTACCTTCGGAATTGCGGGAATCTATGTAATTCCTTATGTTATAATTGCTCAAGCTAAATATTATGATAATTTAGTTCTTTTGCATAAAAATTGATTGACAACAAACTAACTTTTATCTTATAATGTTTATAGCATGATAGATATCATGCTTGAAGACTCATACTGTTTTACTAATGTGTGAGTGTTCAACCAAAACCCCCTGAAGGAGCCGTTAGGCTCCATTTTTTTTGCGTTCATATTCAGTTTTTATGATATAATGGCAGTAGGTGATAAGATGAAAAAGAAACTAATTATTATAGGAAGTATTATTGGAGCTTTATTAGTAATTGGAGGAATTGTAACAACAATTATCCTTTTAAATAATAAAGATGATGATAAACCTAAAAAGAAAGATAATGATAGTAAATATACTTTATTGAAATCTGGCAATTATAGTTATGGTTTTGTATCTTCGTATAAGGAATATACTAAGTTAATGGAAGATGAAAAAATAACTAAAGAAGATGATTATGAAGCATTTAGTAAAAGTGATTTTAAAAATCAAAAATACTTATTTGTAATTGTTGATATCGATTCTTGTAGTGAAACTATTGAAAAAGATCGTGTTGAAAAAGATCAAGCCGGTATCTATAATGTTTATTTAGATGTAAGTTATGGTTGTGGGGTATGTCCATTAATTAAAAAAGTATTAGCATATAAAGTGGATGACATTAATGATAAAACTAGTGTTAAAGTATATACTAAAGAAGTATCAAGAACAACTTGTGATCCAAATGTTGCTTGGAAACCAATTATTTATGTATATCCGGAAAAAGACATGGATTTAACAATTAAATTAGGTAATAAAAAAGCATTACTATATACTTATCCTAAATATAATGATGGATGGAAGATTCATGTAAGTAAAGATGGTAATATTTATGATTATAATACAAAACGTAATTACTATGGTTTATATTGGGAAGGTATTGATAACTATCAACTTGATATGAGCGAAGGATTTGTAGTTAAAGGTAGTGAAACAATCAAATTCTTAGAAGATAAGTTGGCTATTTTAGGATTAAATGATTATGAAATAAATGAGTTCATTATTTACTGGATTGATAAGTTAGAAAATAATGCATATAACTTTATTTCATTTAGAGATAGTAAGGACATGATGTCGTTATTAATATCTGAGCAACCTGATACATTAATTCGAGTAATGATGGATTATAAACCATTAGATAAAAAGATAAAAGTTAAATAACAAAAGTTAAATAAAATAAACCGTAAAGGATTTACGGTAGTTGAATGGGGCGGAACTAAACATTAATTAAAAAAAGTTAATAAATACTTTAATTTATTAGCTTTTTTTGTTATTATAAATATTAATAATTTTTGTAGGGAGTTATATATGATAATAATAGGTATTGAAGAGCTTGCAAGTGATATTGATAATTTTTGTAGGGAGTCATATATGAAAAAAATAGGCATTGAAGAGATTGCAAGTAATATTATTCAAATAATTAAAAATCATCCAAAATATATGATGGTTGAGTCAGTTGGAGTCAAATATAGTAAAGTTGATTTATCGGTTAGTACGGTAGTTATTTTAAAGCGTAGTTTTCAAATAAATAGTATTGATAAATCAACAATTAAGTTTACTCTTGATTTTAAATATGGTTATGATGAAATTGCAGTATCAGAAAAAATATATGAAGTACTAAATGCTATACAAGTAAAAGAGTATTTCTTATATTATGATCCTGAAAAAGAAATGACAATTAAAGATATTGATAAGAATAAGGAAGTATTATCAAAACGCTTTTTTGGGAAAGAATTTAAAGAATTAACTACTCAAGAACGAGGATTAGTTTTAGAGTATGCAGCTAAAGCTAAATATAAGAATGTAGCAGATTTACATGATGCTTTTTGTAAATTTTATAATAAATATCATCGTTTACCATATGATTGTGAACCTTTAGGTAAGATTAGAGAATTAGCTAATAAAAATGGTTATTTATCTCCTGATTGCAATCGCACAATTGATGGGATTATTGTAACACCATTACTATATTTTATTGATCATTATTATCGCTTGCCAAATGAAAATGAAGATGTATATGAAAAAGTATATTTACCAGTAGTTGATGGTTATAAAAAAGGTAAATACTTTAAACATGTTACTATTGCTTTAGATGTATTACATATATATTATGCTGGTCAAAGTATGGGAGATAAATTATTTGCTGAAGCTGTTGATCAAATTAATAATAGCTATGGCCTAAATATTGAAAAATATACTCGTAAAATAAAATGTCATAATTACGATGTTTTAGGTGCCGACGATGTTTCATATTTAAATTATAAGGGTTATAAAAAGACTTTTTGGTTCTTTAATGATAACAATGAATTAGTAAGTGGTAATTTAATAATAACCTTTAAAGGTTTAGAACATTTTGCACTAAAGGATACTATTAAGGAACTTGTTCAAGATTCAGGAAAGATAAAAGATAATATTGATAAACTTGATTTAGTATTTAACGATTATTGTGTTGAAAAAGATATTCCGGTATTAACCGTTCAATATAAGGACTTAGTTGCTGGTAATGCAGCAATCTACAAACTTATTTCTGATAAGCTTGATGAAATTAGTAAAAGAATGAAACGACCAGTTTATAATTCTAAAACTGCGGCAGGACGTGTGCTTGAATTAAAAGACTTGCATAATACGAAATAATAGATTCAGGAAACTTAACGAGTTATTATTACTTATAAAGCTTAATCTGATGGTTAAGCTTTTAGTTTGTAATGAATAACAAGAGTTGATTTTATTTAGTAAAAAAGGTATAATACTTAATGATGTGGGTGTTTAGAATATGAATAAAAAAGCAAAACAGATTTTACATGTAATATTGTTATTTTTAATAACCATTTTATTAGTAACTGGGGTATATTTAAAATTTAAATTTGCTTCAATAAATTTTGAAGAAATTCTATTTTTGATGCGTGGCGGTACTGAAGATTCTGATTTTTCAGTATTATATTTAGCATTAGAAATATGTACCCCAATAGTATTAGTATTATTTGCTATTGTATATGGATTATTTTATGATATTACATTTGGTAAAAAAGAACTAAAAATAAAAAATAAACATATTTATCCATTTAACTTTGTTCATAAACATCGTTTAGTTTTAACAATTATTTACTTTATTTTAGCAATTAGTATTTTAGCATGGTCTAGTGGTTTTATTAATTATGTTATATATACTAATTCAACATCTAAATTCATTGAAAACAATTATGTAGATGTTAATGAAGCTAATGTTCA
Organism: Caryophanales bacterium; assembly: GCA_016282415.1. Classification (GTDB taxonomy): domain Bacteria; phylum Bacillota_I; class Bacilli_A; order RF39; family UBA660; genus RGIG8386. Next base: position 10,869 of record JAEEKO010000036.1, read on the forward strand.
TTTTAAGAATAAACGTAATTTAGTATTTATTGTTTCAGAATCATTAGAAACAACAATGTTTACAAAAGATCAAGGTGGAGCTTGGAAATACGAAGTAATGCCAGAATTATATGATTTATTAGGTGAAGAAAATGTTGTTTCTTTCTATGATGATAATAAAGCACAAGGGTTAAATATGCTACAGGGTACATCATGGACAACTGCAGCATTAGTTGCTAATACTTCTGGGTTACCACTTAAGATTAGAATTAATAAAAACCAATATCATTCAGAAAACTTTATGAATGGTACTTATGGTTTAGGTGATTTATTAAAAGATAATGGTTATAATAATGAATTAATATCTTCTGCTAAAACATCATTTGGTGGTTTAAAAGAAATGTATTCACGTCATGGTGATTATAACATAATTGATGTTAAAAACTTAAAAGACTATGGTTTTTCAATGGGTAAGGAAGATAAAGGTAAATGGGGCTTCAATGATAATAAGTTATTCGAAGTTGCTAAAGTTAGAATTGATGAATTAGCTAAAAAGAAAGAACCATTTAACTTACAATTAGTAACTATTGATACTCATTTCTATGATGGTTTTGTTGGTAATTATTCCGTAACTGAATATAAAGAACAATATGAAAATGCGTATGCTACTCAATCAAAATTAATTTATGATTTTGTTGAGTATGTACGTTCTAAAGATTATTATAAAAACACAACAATCGTTATTGTTGGGGATCATTTATCAATGCAGGATGATTTCTTTAAAAAACGTGGTGCTAAACAACGTTATGTATATAATTGTATTATTAATCCTGGTGTTGAAATAGACAATAATAGTAATCGTATTGCAACATCTCTTGATATGTATCCTACCATTGTTTCATCAATTGGTGGTATAATAGAAGGAGATAAGCTAGGATTAGGAGTTAACTTATTCTCTGGAAAAACAACTCTAGCTGAAAAATATGGCGTTAAGAAATTAAATTCTGAATTAAAAAAGAAATCAAATTTCTACAACGATAAATTATTAAACGATGAGTATTTGAAAAAATACGAAGTTAAGAAAGGTAGTTAATTATGTTTATAGTAAAAATTCATAAATCTGTTATCGTAACTTATATTGGAGTAATCTTTGCTGCATTAGCAATGTATTTTGCTTTTACAAAAGTTGCATTTTCTGATGTTCCATACTTAAGATTTTCATTAATTTTCTTAATGCTATCTGGTGTATGTGATATGTTTGATGGTAAAGTAGCGCGTATGTGTAAAAGAACTGAAGAAGAAAAAGAATTTGGTATTCAAATTGATTCTTTAGCGGATACAATTAATTTTATTGCATTACCAGTAGTTATTATGTTATCACTTGGATTAAATCATGTATGGGATTTTATTATTTATGCCATTTTTATCCTTTGTGGTATTTCGCGTTTAGCTTTCTTTAACGTTAATGCCAGTTTAGATAATCCAGTAAGTTTCTACAGTGGACTTCCAGTTACATCAACTGCTATCATTTATCCATTAGTAGGGTTACTTCATGGTAATATTCCTGAAAATATTTTTGAAATTGTATATATTTCTATAACTTTATTAACTGCTTTATTATTTGTACTAAAAATTAAAGTACCTAAGTTTAAAGGATGTATGTATATTATCATTCCAATCTTAGCGGTTATTTTAGGAGTATTATTGGTGGTGATTAGATAATGTATTATGATCTAAGTACTAATTCATTTATTCCTGCAGAGGAAAATAATTTTTTAGGGTTCTTATATAATACTTTTGTCGGACGTATAATCCTAAAGATATTTACTACGAAGTTAATTGCTAATATGGCAAGAGTTTACTACAACAGTAGAATATCAAAAATTAAAATAAAAAAATTTATTAAAAATAATAATATTAATATGGATGAATATGAAGTTGCTAACTATTCATCTTTTAATGATTTCTTTAAAAGAAATATAAAAAAAGAATGTCGACCAATTGCTAAAGATGGTTTATTTAGTATTTGTGATTCTAAATTAACCGTTTATAAAATAAATAAGAATAGTGTCTTTAATATTAAGGATTCACTTTATACTATTGATGAATTAATTGGGGAATCCCGTAAATATAAATATGCTTTAGTATTTAGATTATGTGTTGATGATTACCATCATTATGTATTTCCAGACAATGGTAAGATTGTTGGAAATAAAGTAATTAATGGTACCTTACATACGGTTCAACCAATTGCTTTTAAACGATATAAAGTGTTTCATGAAAACCAACGTGAAGTTACTTTCCTAGATTGTGAAAATTTAGGAGATGTTTGTATTATTGAAGTTGGGGCAATGGTTGTTGGTAAAATTGTTAATGAACCAGTAACTAATTTTAAAAGAGCTCAAGAAAAAGGCCATTTTGAATTTGGTGGTTCAACAGTAATTATGTTAATTAATAAAGATATTAAATTTATTGATGAAATAATTAGAAATAGTGAAGACGATATTGAAACAATCGTTAAGTTAGGAGAAAAATTAAGTAAGTAGGTGATATTATTAAAACTTATCAAAAAAATATACTAATGGTTTTTGTTATGGTTTTAGTAGTGGCACTTACTTTTTTAACCATTTTTGATAAATCATCATTAGTAGTTATAAAAGATAATATTTTTAATTTAAAAATTGAATATATTTTATTATGTGTTTTAATTATTATTTCTTATTTTTTAATTCAAGGTATTTATACTAAAGGTATTTTAAGAACCTTGAATCATAAATTACCATTTAAACGTGGTTTATATTATGCCGTTACCGAATTTTATTTTAGTGGTATAACACCATCATCTACTGGTGGTCAACCAGCACAATTTTATGAGATGACTAAAGATAAAATTCCAATGCGTAAAAGCTATATTACTTTAATGTTAAGTACAATCTATTTTAAATTAATCTTAATTGTTTTAGGAATTGTAGTATTAGTATTTAAAAGGGATGTAATATTTGATAGTTTATTAATCTATCGTATTTGTTTCTTCTTAGGATTTACAATTGATGCCTTAGTAGTAATTTTATATATTTTATTAGTGTTTAAACAAAACTTAGTAAAATCAATAGTTAAAAAGATATTAAGTTTATTAAGTAAATTAAAATACTTGGGTAAATATACTGAAAAGTTTGATATTGATGATTTTGTAAAACGATATAATGATGAAATAAAATTCATTGGATCTCATAAACAAATGGTATTTTGGAACTTTATTTTAGTATTTATTCAACGTTTGTTATTATTTTCAATCGCATATGTTGTGTATAAAGCAATGGGTTATAATGCTTATAATTACTTTGATTTATTAATGATTCAGGTTATTGCCCAAATTTCAATTGAAGGGGTTCCAATTCCTGGTGGTGCTGGTATATCTGAAGGTATCTTACATAATATGTTTGTAATGATCTTTGCTTCAAAGTTAGCGGATGTTGGTATGTTATTAACTCGTGCTTTCTCATTCTATATTCCAGTAATTGGATGTGGATTAATTATATTAATTAATAAAATTATTAATCGAAATAAGTAGAAATGGTTATTTATAATAGCCATTTTTTTATGATATAATGATAATAGGATGATAAATATGAAAAAGAAAATACTATTATTACATGGCTGGGATAATAGGTATTATAGTAAATATAATATTGATGATTCATGGTTATATCGTAAAACATTTATTAATAAATTAAGTAAGAAATATGACTTGGTAAAATTAAATTTTCCAGGGTTTTGCAATGAACCAGAACCAAGGGAAGCTTGGTGCTTGGATGATTATGCAAAATATGTAAACGATTATATAAAAAAGAATGATTCTAAATTTGATTACATTTTGGGTTATTCTTTTGGTGGAGCGGTAGCGGTAAAATATGCTAAATTATATAATCCTAAACAACAATTAATATTAATATCACCAGCAATTGTTAGAAAAACATATCATTCAAAAAAAATGATTAAAACGCCGCGTATTTTTACGGGAGTTCGAAATTTAATTCGAGATTTTTATTTAAAACATATTATTAAAAACGAATATATGCTTGATGGTACGAAGTTTTTAAATAATTCTTATCAAAGAATTGTTAGAGAAGAAGTATTAAATGATTTAAATGAACTGAATAGTGCTAACGTATTAATGATTTATGGTACTAAAGATACGATGGTTGAACCTTATCGAGTTTATAATGAAGTTAATAAAAAAATACAAACGAAGATGCATTTTATTGAAGACGGTACACACGATATTGCTAATACCAACCCTGATGAAATCGTATCACTACTTGACATTTACTTGACAAAATAGGCTTTTTATGGTATAATTAAAAACAGTTGGGGGTTGGAGATATGCCAAATTATGGTTTGCATGAAAAAATGGCGGAAGTTGCTTTTAAACCAATGCAAAAGTACATCGATTTAGATGTTAAATATATCATGTTAAATGCTATAGGACCTGATGCATTTATGATTACTGCATCAAAACTGTTTGATCGTCAACATGTTGAAAATGTTGGTGATTATTTTGTGTGTCTTATGGACGAAATAAAAAGTAATAAATTATTAGAAAACCCAGATGCAATGGCATATCTTTATGGTGCAATTTTTCACTATGCGTTAGATGTAATAACCCATCCATTAATTTATTTTATGACTCAAGCGAATGACTATGGATCACGTATTTGGGATTTGCATGGAGCTTTTGAATTGTGGTTAGATGATTATTTCCGCGATTTATATCATGATGAAGATAATAAAAACTTGTTTGCAGTAAAATATATTAAAGATAAAACTACTAATCAATTAATTGATTATGTTTATAATTGCGTTTATTGTGTTAATAATGCGGCATTAAAATATAATACAGGTTTAGAATCATTGATTTTCTTTGAAAAATCAGTGCGACAAAATAAAGCCCATGTTGCACCATTATTTGATAAATTAGTTTCGCATGGTCAAATCTATAATAATGGTGATAAATACCGTGCGGTTCCGTACTTAAATTTAGAACATGATGTTATCTATGATCCGGTTACTTGTGAACATTTTACGGATTCATTCTTAGATTTATGGTATAAAGCTTTAGAATATGGTTTAGAATTAGTTGAAATGGCTAATAATTATTTATATAAAGATATACCAATTAATTATGATGCTTTTAATAAGAGTTATAATACTGGTCATATCTGGACTGGTGATAGTGAAATAAAAATATATCGTTATCAACCTGTAAACGATGTTAAAAAGAAAAAATAATTATTCAAATACATAATAATAAGATATAATGGAAGTGGTGATGTTATGAAAAAAATAATTATGGTATTAATGATTACTTTATTATTAACCGGATGTTCTGCTAAAAGAA
>JAEEKO010000037.1 GCA_016282415.1 Caryophanales bacterium
AAAAGAAATATCACCACATACAATTCGTCATACTTTTGCAACCATTCTTTTAAAAAATGGAGCCGATTTAAGAGTGATTCAAGAACTTCTTGGACATTCTGATATTAAAACTACTCAAATATATACGCATTTAATAAAAGAACAATTAAAAAAGGAATACTTAGATAAGCATCCCCGAAATCAATAATAGCAATATTATTCCATATTATTTTTAGAATTCATAGAATTAGCATTATTTTTGCTATTTCTTTTTTTTGAACTTCTACTATTGCAGTTTGATTTACTATTTCTACTATTTGTATTTTTCATAATTTACCTCCCATTAATAGTATTAACCATTAATTAGATTTCATAATTAGTAAATCTTGGTAATATGATTTAATGGTGATTTGATGGTTAAAGCCTTAATTCTAACTACTACAGCTGGCTTAAGTTCCATGGTGGGATTTATCTTAACGTATTTCAAAATATCTAAAAAACAAGAAAATAATATAATTTTAATAGCATTAGCAAGTTCCTTAGTAATTATGTTATACATAAGTATTTTTGATTTAATTCCCTATGGTTTTATTAATATTAATTATAATATCATAATTACTAGTATCCTGATCATTAGTGGAGTAGGGATAGTTAAATTTACCAGTCATAATGATGAATTAAATCTCTATCAAATTGGTATTATTTGTATGATTACTTTAATGTTACATAATATACCGGAAGGAATTATAACATTCATGAGTAATATTACTAATGAATCAATTGGAATTAAAATGACCATAAGTATTTTAATCCATAATATTCCGGAAGGAATCTGTATTGCAATCCCAATTTATTTTAGTACCATGAATCGATTTAAAAGTTTTATCTATACTTTTATTGCAGCAATTAGTGAACCTCTTGGGGGAATCATATTCTATTTATTATTTAAAAACTATATTAGTTATCATATCATTTATTACTTATCGATAATAGTTGGGGGAATGATGATTGAACTGAGTATTAATAAATTATTAAATAAATGTTTAAAGTTTGAGAATAAAAGAGGATTGAATATAGGTTTATCAATTGGGTTATTAATCATTCTATTAATGAGTATATTCATTTGAAAATAGATACTAGTTAACATAATATATATTATACGAATTAACAATATTATCAATTAAGAACTCCTTTATATGATAATTTATACTACTAATTTATATTAAATTTAATATATTATTTAATTCATAATTATTTAAATAATTATTAAAAAGTTTTTTATTGTATATTATATATAAATTATTATTTATTATTTTATTAAATTATCTATTTATTTAGATATAATATTTTTTCATTTGAGATGGATAAACTATCACTTAATTGATTCTCAATCGAAAATACAAACCTCCCCTTTTCTTCAAATTGGTAAGTAGGGGGAGTGAAACTTTTAAACGAGATGGTATATTTATCAGTTATTAAGATTTCGATTGAAATTATTATTTTTCAAATTTAAATTGAGATGGTAAATATATCATCTTTTAATATTTCGATTTAAAATACGTTTTAAGCTTAATTCACATAAAAACGATTATTTATACTAACCATAAATAATCGTTGTCCTACTCCCCTCTTTTTATGGTTAAAAGGGGAGTTTTATTATAAATTTAATTCTTTATATTTTTTAACTTCAATACCATTTAAATTTAATATTCTAATTAATCCATCATCAAATGAATCAAAACGATAAATATATTGTTTACTATTTAAATCAATTAATAAATCCTTATACATAACTAATTGCATATTAGCTAAATTTTTAGCATTAGATTCATTATTATATTTAGCAGGTTCACTATAAAGCTTCCCTACTTCACTACTAAGCATTTTTTTAATAATATGATCATATAAAAGATTATTAAAATCTAAATCTAACGTTGAATAACAGTTTTCAATATTATTATCAAGGTTTAATACTTCAGGATCAAAATATAAATCTAATAAGCGTTCTTGATCTTCCTTATTTAATGATTTATAAACATCATATGGATTATTTAAAATCATTGCTTTAACATAAGTTCTTTTAAATTCATCCGATAATTTACTAGTTTTATTAATAATTGCTTGAACATCATTAGTATATTTTTTATTTTTACGAGAATCATCATTACGAATTACACATAAAAAAGACTTTTTATTTTCATCTACTATCCCAGATCCTTCTAAATCGTGCATTTCAATAAGCATATCTAAATCATCATAAGTAAAATCTAGTTGTACAATTGAAGTCACTTTTAAATACATTGTCATACGATCAGCATAAGATTCAGAGGATGGAATTTCTAAATTATTAATAGAAGATCCATAATAAGTAATTGTACTATCATTAAGTTTAAAATAACGAATTAAGAATGAAGCAAAGTTTAATGCATGACTATAAGTAACATTAGATAGTACTTCTTCCACACGAGAAGTAAGGTTGTTAATATTATGAAGCTTAACGGAATACAATCCATCCTTATTTTTAGAGAATGATAAAAATACCTTATTTAATTTTAAATAATTATTATCTTTTAATATTCCATCATTTCGATGAATTAAATAATCACGATATAATGATAAAAAATATTCACGATAGTTCATAACAATACCTTCTTTATTTTACAAAATATTCACTAAAATAATCACGTTCTAATGTTTTAGCTATACCAGTTTTACCGTAAGGTCTAAAGTTGTTTTCAAAACTATAAGAGAAATCTGGGTTATTAATAAAGTTAATAACCGCATTAATTAATAATTCTTTAGCAATAATGAGATCAGCTAACTTAACATTATATATTGATGCTAAATGCATTAATGTATAATAATTAGCATCGTTAGCACAATAATAAGATGTAATTAAAATGATCATACAATCTAAAATGTGTTGCGGAATATTTCCTTTTTCTTTTAATATGTTTACTACACGTCCACTAATCTCTAAAATACTTTTAGGATCATCAGTATTATCAAACCCATTTAAAATATTAAAATCGATAATTGCCGGATCAACAAATTGAACATGTCCCCCTACCCCTTTATTATCAATATTTTCAACAATTTCAAAACGATTAGGAGTTACATGATTATAAAAGTAAGTATAAACGCCATCACTTTTAATAGCTGATAAATCACCATTATAATCATCAATAAAGCCATCAGGATTTCCAAAAACTCTTAAAACACGGAAATTATTTTGCTTTAAAAAGTCACATTTTTTTGCTTCTTCTTCATTTAAAACAAGCGTATTATAAGTCTTAACCCAATCAGCAGTAGTATTATTACGATAGGATACTTGTAATCGAGTTAATACTCTCGTTAAAGTACTATCAGCTTGAACAAGCGCTTTACTAAAATTACCATTATGTTCTTTTAGTAATAATAGTGCTTCTTTAATATATCTTGGATTGTATTCAAGCCCAATATTATACATATAGGTTCTTAAACCACCAATTGAATCATAAGGATTATTTTGTTCATTAAAAGTACCTTTTTCGGTTTCACTTATGCTTAATTTTTTAAAATTTATTTCACCAATTTTCTTAACAGCATTTTCGGATACTAAATAGTCATTACTAAAAGATTGTTTAGTTTCTTCATCAGTTAAAAAACGATAGTATGTCTTCTTTTCCATTCGTAACCCTCCAATAAAAAAGTACGTTTATTAACGTACTTTAAACTTTTCTACTTTCAATTTCAGCAATCTTCTCAAATACTTCTGCTGCATTCTCATTGGTTATTTCAGTATAACCTAATTCATTTAAAGCTTGTACTTTGTTTGTTTTTAATTCTTGTGTACGTGATAAGCGATCTTCATTTTTCTTAGCAATTTCTGCAACCCAGTTATTATGATTTTCAATTAATTTACTCTTAGAAGCACCACCATTATTATATAATGTTAAAGCAGTATATAAGATTGATTCAAAGATAAATTGTTTATCTTCATCAAATTTATATTCTTCTGGAGAAGTAAATCCCGTAGTTTTAGACATGTAACCTAAAATATATTTAATTTCAGGAACATTGTCCATAGCTTGAATTAAATGATATAAGTATTTAATGGCATAGAAACTTTCTTCATTATTTCCATCACCTAAGAATTTTTCTTTAATTAAATAAGCTATATCACCAATTAATTCTTGTTCATCTTTTGATAAACCTTTTAAATCAAATTGGTTATCAATTTCATAACTATTTTTAACACCTTGATTTAATCTATTTTCAACAGCCATTAAATATTCCGTATTAATTTTAATACTTGCAATACTATCATCACTGCCATCTTCGATATCTAATAATTTGAATAAAAGTAATTTCTTTTCCTTAGGCCATTTATTAATATCATCTAATTCTAAATAGTTATATACCATTTGTCTAGATACACCTAAATACTTTGCTAATCTTACTTTTGATATTCCTAATTCTTGGAATATATCTTTTAATGCTTTCAAGAAAACTCCTTCTTTCATTTACACAATTATTATACTTTACTTAACAGACAACTGTCAACTGTAAACGCATGTAAAATAAAAGAAAAACTATGATAAATACCATAGTTTTTCGTTATCCTTATAGACAGTATTAATAATTCCACTACCAATACATTCATCGTGATCATAAATAACACAAGCTTGACCCGGAGTAACACTCTTAACACCTTCAGGATATGTAACTAAAACCGTACCATCCTCGTTGTACGTAAGTGATACTGGATAATCCTCACCGCGATATCTAAATTTAGCCATACATTCCGTTGGACGAGCATCACTAATATAATTTAGATTATCAATTAAGCAAGAAGTTGTAATTAAGTATTTAGGATCATCACCAAAAGCAACATATAATTCATTTTTAAATACATTTTTACCACAAACATAATGTTTATCTTGATAACCGCTGATTCCAACATTACGACGTTGTCCGATAGTATAATTCATTAAACCATTGTGTTTTCCAATAACTTCCTTAGTTTCAACATTAACAATATTACCAGGATTTGGTTTTAAATAGTTCTTAATAAATGCTTGATAATTACGTTCCCCAATAAAACAAATACCTGTAGAATCTTTTTTTGTTGCAGTAGCTAACTTCATATCACTAGCAATTTTTCTAACTTCGGTTTTATCAATATCACCAAGTGGAAATAAAACGTCTTTAAATTCATCTTTATTAACTTGTGCTAAGAAATATGATTGATCTTTATTTAAATCATAAGCTTTATATAAATGCCCATCTTTAACCTTGGCATAATGACCAGTAGCAATTAAATCGGCACCCAATTTTTTTGCTTCTTTCTTAAATAAATCAAACTTAATATATTTATTACACATTAAATCAGGATTAGGGGTTCTACCTAGTTTTAATTCATCTAAGAAGTATTTAAATACATAATCCCAATATTCTTTAATAAAATCAACACGATGTAAGGTAATGCCTAATTCCTCACACACTTTTAAAGCATCATTATAATCTTGTTCTTGTGGGCAAATTGGTTCTTTACCATAAGTCGGATTACCTAAAATATCATTATTGATGGTGGAATCCCAATTACGCATAAATAAGCCAATTACTTCATAACCTTGTTTTTTTAATAAGTAAGCAGCAACTGAAGAGTCTACTCCGCCACTCATACCAACAACAACTTTTGTCATAGTAATCCTCCTAACGCACCAATTATAGCACATTTAACGCCAAAAAGATATGATTCCATCAATTTTTGGGAGTAAATTCTTATAATATTCTGCAAAATTGTTATCATTTGGAATAAAAATTAATAAAACAACGGTAATAAACGTAATAATCATCACGATAGTAATAAATATATTGATTGTTTTTTTATTAAATAATTGTTTAGAAATCATTATTGCAATATATGATGAAATAATCATAATAAAATATAAATCTAAATAATAACGATAAGTACGTACTGGCGAGAATATTGAATCAATAATAGAAATAATAATTGGTAAGCATAATAAAACAATATTAAACCAGAATAATTTATTATCTTTTAACTTAGAACGATAATCTTTAAACATCATCATCACGTATGGGTATAAAAGAATTGGAAAATTAATGAAAACACCACTAATTCCAATATATGGGAAAGTTTTGGTTATCGGTGCAAAGTAAAAGAGATTAGCACATAAATCACTAAATACCTTCTTAAGATTAAAGTTTCCTAAGAATGAAGAATATAAATGTTGATCGTAACTAGTTAATTGATAAGTCTGGCCAAATTCAAACGGACTATCAAAACGTAAATAATTATAAGTCATCAGTAAAATGGCAACGCTAATATATGGCACCATAATATATAAAAGTTTTAATAATTCCTTTTTACAAAGCTTATTATTTTTAATAAAAATGAAGATTAATACCGGCAATATCAAATTAATAAAGCCAAGTGGTGGACGACATGCAAAGATTAACGCACCACATAATCCCCCAATAAAATAATAAAGGATGCGTTTATTTAAACAAAAATCACTATAGGTTGCTTTAACAAAGGCATATATCGCAAACATAGCAAAACATAATCCCGCACTAATCGCGGTACAATATAATGCCGGTTGTGTAATACAAACCCATGAACTTAATAAACCAAATACGGAACTAACTAACAATGATAGATAGAACCTATCTTCTTTAAATACTTGTTTTCGTAAAAAATTAAATAATAAGAAAACTCCAACAATGTATAACCCAATATATAACTGCGTAGCATGATATGTTGTTAAATCATTACCCGTAATTACTTTATATGGTAAGAACGTAAAAATTACAGGTGCAACTCCAAAGTACATATAATACTTACCATTATAAAGGGCATGGTCCCATTTAAATGATACAAATTTTTCCACTCTTAACTCAGGATCATAAGGATTATCTAATTCAAGTAATTTAGGATTGACTTCATAATCAAAAGATAATTTACCTT
>JAEEKO010000038.1 GCA_016282415.1 Caryophanales bacterium
CGTGAAGGAGAAGCTATTTCATGGCATTTAAAAGATACTTTAGATATTCCTGAAAATAAATATAAACGAATTACTTTTAACGAAATTACTAAGCCGGTTGTATGTAAGGCGATTAACGAAGCTCGTGATATTGATTATAATTTAGTTAAGAGTCAAGAAACACGAAGAATGTTAGATCGTATTATTGGCTTTAGATTAAGTAAATTAATGCAAGTTAAGACTGGTGGTAAAAGTGCTGGTCGTGTTCAAAGTGTTGCATTAAAATTAATAGTTGATCGTGAACGTGAAATTGAAGCGTTTAATCCCGAAGAATATTATACAATTACTGCTAACTTTAGTGATTTTAGTGCTGATTTATCAAAATATCATGGTAAAAAAATTGAAGTTAAATCCGAGCATGAAGCTAATGAAATCATTGATTCTTTAAAGAAAGCATTTACTATTGAATCAGTTGAAACTAAAGATAAAAAGATTGCTAGTAAACCTGTATTTAAAACTTCAACATTACAACGTGATGCTTCTTCTAAATATGGATTTAGTGCATCTAAAACGATGCAAATTGCTCAAAAGTTATATGAAGGTATTGATCTTGGCGAAGATGTTACCGGTTTAATAACTTATATGCGTACCGATAGTGAACGTTTAAGTGCGGAATTTATTGATGCAACATTTAAGTACATTAAAGATAAATATGGTGAAGAATATGTTGGCTATGTTAAGAAAACCAAGAAAACGGACAACATGCAAGATGCCCATGAAGGTATCCGTCCAACATCAATTTTAAGAACACCAGAATCAATTAAAGTTTATTTATCAAACGATGAATACAAATTATATAGTTTAATTTATAATCGTGCTTTAGCATCTTTAATGGCTGATCAAGTATTACTTTCTACAACCGTTTTACTTGATAACGAAGGTTATGAATTTAAAGCAACTGGAAGTACTGTTAAGTTTAAAGGTTATAAAGAAGTATATTCTGATTATGAAGAAGATGAAGATAAGTCTTTACCTGATTTTTCTAATTATAAGAGTGATGTTTTGGTATCAGAAAGTATTGAAAAAACTCAACATTTTACGAAACCAGAACCAAGATATACTGAAGCAAGCTTAATTAAAGAAATGGAAGCTTTAGGAATAGGTCGCCCTAGTACTTATGCAACCATTGTTAAAACGATTGTTGATCGTGGTTATGTTAGTATTATGGATAAGAAATTTTATCCAACTGAAATTGGTATATTAACTACTGATAAGTTACAAGAATTCTTTAGTAATATTATCAATGTTGAATATACGGCTAATATGGAAAATGATTTAGACTTAATTGCGATTGACGAATGTGATAATATCGAACTTCTTAAAAAATTCTATGCTGATTTTAGTGGATGTGTTGATACTGCATATCACGAAATGGAAAAGAAAGAACCAGAAAAAACTGGCGAGGTATGTCCTGAATGTGGTAGTGACTTAGTAATTCGAAAAAGTAAATATGGTGAGTTTACCGCATGCTCTAATTATCCAACTTGTAAGTATATTAAACCAGAAGAAACTAGTGTTAAAGAGATTATGAATTGCCCAAAATGTGATGGTAAAATTATTGAAAAGAAAACTAGACGTGGTAAAGTGTTTTATGGATGTAGCAATTATCCTAAGTGCGATTTTGCATCATGGGATATGCCAACTGAAGAGATATGTGATGAATGTAAAACTAATCTTGTTATTAAAAAAGATCAAAAAATATGTCCGAATTGTAAGAAAGAATATTAATTTATTCTTTCTTTTTTTATTATTTAATAGTATAATAACCTCGATTCGAAAGAAGGAATAAAAATGGTTAATAATACTAACCCTAAAATGGAAATATTTGATGATAGGTCAATTGCGAAGGAATCTAAGCTATTTAAGAAGGAAATGTTAAAAGCAATTAGAAATAAATCTTTTTATGTTGAACATAAAAGTTTAAAAGATAATTATCGCTATTTTGAAGGATTCTATAAAGCTCTTATTTATTATTTTTCACAAGATGATGCTTCACTAGATTGCTTTATTGAAAAGTATAAGGATTCAGCATTTTTGTTTAATGTAGGTTATCGTGGTTCTTGCTTTAAAGTTAGAAATTATTTTTATATCTTTGCTACTTCAAAGATTAATCCTGAACACTCACCATGTTTTACTATTGAATCATGGAATGGCCGTATTGTAAGTTCTGATCTATCATTACCGGATGATGTTTTTGATGTTTTTGACTTAATGGCTTATGTAAATAATAATGAACAAATTAAATCTTCATATGATTGGACATCTCTAAATCGCGTTTTGGAAACACATTTTATGGATATTGATCTTGGCCGTAAGTTGGTTTTAAATGCTGTAGAAATCATTAAAAAAAGAGATGCAATTAAAGCTGCTAAATTAAATGCTGATTATGAAGCATATAAAAAGAATGCTTCTGTAAAACAATGTGATGATAAAGAAGCCTTTATTTTTGAACTTTTAAAGAAGAGAGAAGAAGAAAAAGCTAGAAAAGAAGCTGAAGAAAGAGCCAAACAAGAAGCTGAAGAAAATGAATCAAATGGACAACTTCTTGTAAAAAGTATAGACAGTTCAATTAAAATTCCAGTATAATATAGAAGAATATACTAAAGAAAGTAGCTGTTTATGAAAGTTGAATTTTTAGATAATTTGGTAAATGTTTCAGTAATTAGAAAAAATAATAAAAATGTTTATTTTCGCTTTAAAAGTAGTGATACTTTAGAAATAACTTGTCATTATTTAGTTACTGATCATGAAATAAAAAAATTGATTGAAAAGAATTATCCAAGTTTATTAAAAATGTATGAAAAAACGATTAAGAAAATTAAGAATCATGAAACATTTACTTTATTAGGTAAGCCATATACGATAATTATCGATAGCTCAATTAAAAATATTGAAATGGAAGATGATTATATTAAAACACCATCGATGAATAAACTTAATCAGTTTACTAAAAAGTTATGTAAGGATGTTTTTAATACGGAAATCAATAAGTATTTAAAAATAATAGATGTTCCATCATTTAGTTTAAGGATTCGAAAAATGACTACTCGTTGGGGTGTATGTAATACTAAATTAAAAGTAATAACGTTGAATAGTGATTTAATTTACTATCGTCGTGATTTAATTGATTATGTTATTGTTCATGAAATGTGTCATTTTTATGAAGGTAATCATAGTGCTAAATTCTGGGAACACGTTTCAAAGTATTATCCAAATTATAAACAAGCTCGTAAAGAATTAAAAGACTAACTATTTAATAGTTAGTTTTTTTATGTTAAAATAATAATAGAAATTGAGGTATCTATATGGAAATAATAACATCATTAAGTAATGAGAAAGTAATTAATTGGTCGAAATTAAATCAAAAGAAATACCGTGATTTATCGAATACTTTCATTGTTGAAGGGGAACATTTAGTAATGGAAGCGCTAAAAACTGGTTGTGTTGTTGAACTTATTTGTGATGAAGATAAAATTATGCCTGTAAATGTTCCAATACATTATGTTACTAAACCAGTGCTAGAAAAAATATCTAATCTGCCAAGTGCTCCAGATATTATGGCTGTTTGTAATAAATTACCAGAGAAGGAAATTGGCTGTCGTTTGCTTTTAATTGATGAATTACAAGATCCTGGTAATCTTGGAACCATTATTCGTAGTGCTGTTGCATTTAATATTGATACTATTGTTTTAGGGAAAAATAGTGTTGATCAATATAATGAAAAAGTTATTCGTGCTAGTGAAGGAATGTTATTCCATATTAATATCGTTAACCGCGATTTAATGGAATTTATTCCACTTTTAAAGACCGAAGGTTATCAAGTATTAGGTACAAATGTTACGCATGGTACGGCTTTAAGAGACATTCGTCTACGTTCTAAATTTGCTTTTATTATTGGTAATGAAGGTAATGGTGTTAAAGAGGATATTTTAGATTTATGTGATGATTATATTTATATTCCAATGAATGAAGCTTGTGAATCATTAAATGCCGGAGTAGCATCAGGAATTATTCTTTATGAAATCAATAATCATTATTTTGGGAGTTAATTATGAATAAAGTATGTATTGGTAAATTGGTTAATACGCATGGTATTAAAGGGGAAGTAAGAATTTTAAGTGATCTTCCTAACAAAGATATTTTATTTAAAATTGGTAATACTTTATTAATTGATAATGATGAATTAGTTATTAAATCTTATCGTGTTCATAAGGCATTTGATATGGTTACTTTTGAAGGCATTAATGATATTAATGAAGTACTAAAGTATAAAAATAAATATGTTTATTTAAATCGAGACAGCCTAGATACTGGCAATAATGATTATTTACTTAC
>JAEEKO010000039.1 GCA_016282415.1 Caryophanales bacterium
CCTTCTACTTCAATTTTATCTTCTCTTACTTGATTATTATCTTTTGACATATGATCACTCTTTCGTTAATATTTCATAACCATCTTTAGTAACAACAACAGTATGTTCAAAATGAGCAGATGGTAAACCGTCTTGGGTTACAATTGTCCAATCATCATCCATTATCGCAATATCTTTATTACCTAATGTTAACATTGGTTCAACTGCAATAACCATTCCAGCTTTTAATGTAATGCCAGTACCTCTTGTTCCATAATTCGGAACGTCTGGTTCTTCATGCATCTCAGTTCCTATGCCGTGTCCAACAAGTTCACGAACAACTCCAAGACCATGATCGGTAGCATATTCTAATATTGCTGCTCCAATATCACCTATTTTAGCACCTTCTTTGATTTCTTGTAAACCAATATATAATGCTTTTTCAGTGTTTTCAACCAATGCTTTAACATCATCGGTTGCATCACCAACAATATAAGTTCTTGCGCTATCGGATTGATATCCGTCTTTTAGTACACAGAAATCAATTGAAACAACATCACCGTTTTTAATAACACGGTTGGATGGAATACCATGAACTACTTCATCATTAATTGAAATGCAAATACTTTTAGGAAAACCTTCATAATTTAAACATGAAGGATAACCACCATGTGCTGTAATAAAATCATAAGCAATTTTATCAAGTTCATTAGTAGTAATTCCTGGTTTTAAATTTGCTTTTAGTAGTTCATGTGTTAAGTAATTTAAATGTCCAGATTCTTTAATTAAATTAATTTCTCTTTCACTTTTAATACTAATCATTATTCCTCACTTATTATTTCTTCAACCTCATTAAATACTTTGGGAAGTTCTTTATTAACATCGATTGTATAAACTTTAAATCCTTGATTTTTTAAATAATCAATAACTGGATAAGTATTATCCATGTATGCTTGATAACGTTCATTAAATGTTTCAACATTATCATCATCACGAATAATTAAAGGTTCTTTGCAATCTTTGCATAAATTTCCTTCTAACGGATGCATGCCTTCAAAATTAATGTTATAAGTACGTCCACAATTTGGACAAATGCGACGACCAATAATTCGTTTTAAAAGCAATTCTTTATCAATATCCAAATTTATTACACAAGGTTTATTAATGTTTAATTTATCAAATAATTGAATAAGCATTTCAGCTTGTGTAACATTTCTTGGATTACCATCAAATACTAAAGATCCTTTAACATTTGATAGTTTATCTTCAAGAATAGTAAAGATTACTTCGTCACTTACAAATAATCCTTTGCTCATAACATCTTTAACTTCTTTACCAATCTTTGAATTCTTTTTAATCTCCTCACGAAGTAAGTTGCCAGTGCATATATGAGAATAATCAAAGTTATTCACTAAGTATTCACTAACAGTACCCTTACCAGCGGAAGGGGGTGCGATAAGAATAACATTAATCATTATCGAACCCTTTTCTTAGTATAGTTTTTATTTACTAAGTTACTTTCAATTTGTTTATATGTTTCAATAGCAACACCAACAACAATTAATAAACCGGTACCACCTAATGTTACAGAAGATGGAAGTTTAAAGATTGCTGAATAAACAATTGGAAGTCCAGCTAAAACAGCTAGGAATAATGAACCAACAACGGTTAATCTTCCTAATGTTTTAGTGATATATGAAGAAGTGTCACTACCAGGTCTAACACCAGGAATGTAGCCACCACTTTCATTTAAGTTTTTACTCATTTCTTCAGGATTCATAGATAGATATGTGTAGAAATATCCAAAGAAGAATATTAATACGATATAAAGAATAAATCCTGTAATTGATGTATTACTAATCCATTTTTCCATGAAATCAAGAATTGCTTGTTTCTTTGCAAATTGTGCAACTGTAACTGGAATAGTTACAATAATTGATGCAAAGATAACTGGCATAACTCCAGCTGAATTAATCTTAATTGGTAAGAAGTTTTGTCTTCCACCATAAGCTGAAGTAGTACGATTTGCATATTGAATTGGAATACGACGTTCAGCAAGTTCTACCCAAACAATTCCAATAATTACAATTAAGTAAATTAGAATGAATAAAGCAAATAATAAGCTTCCTACTGTTGTTGAATATTTACCAGCAGTAACAAAACTTTCAAAAGCTGCTTTAAACATGGTTGGAGTTGATTGAATAATACCAGCCATGATCATTAATGATTGACCATTACCGATTCCTTTATTAGTAATTTCATCACCAATCCACAATAATAGTGCAGTACCAGCTGTCATAACAAGTGATGTTTTTAACATAACTAGAACATCACCTGAACCCATATAGAAAATAGTAAAGGCATATGCTTGTAAGAAAGCAAACACAATACCTAAATATCTAGTAATACGGTTAATTTTTTGACGACCAGTATAGCCTTGTTCTTTTAATTCCTTGAAATAAGGAAGAATATCCATTTGCAACAATTGAGTAATAATTGATGCAGTAATGTATGGTGATACACCTAAAGCAAAGATTGAAAATTGCTTTAAGCCGCCACCACTCATTAAGTTAAATATTTCTAAAAAACCTAATTCTTCATAAACTGTTTTAGCCCAAGGAATTGTTATATTAGTACCTAGGCAAAAAACACCAAGACCAATTAACGTAATTAAAATACGTTTACGTAAGTCTTTATTTGATTTAGAGAATAGTTGTTTAATAGCATTAACCATTCTAAATCACCTCAACTTTTCCGCCAGCACTTTCTATTTTAGAAATAGCAGAACCTGAGAAGATATTAGCTTTAACAGTTAATTTTTTCTTTAATTCACCATTTCCTAAAACTTTTACTCCATTTAATTGTTTTTTAATAATTTTCTTTTCTTTTAATAATTCAGGTGTTACAACATCGCCATCATTAAAGAAGTTGTTTAAATCACTAATGTTAATAGTAGCATATCTGATTGTAAAACGAGCATTATTAAATCCGCGTTTAGGAATACGTCTGTATAATGGAGTTTGTCCACCTTGGAACCAAGCAGGAATGCTTGCACCACTACGAGACTTTTGTCCTTTTTGTCCACGGCCAGAAGTTTTTCCTAAACCGCTTCCTGGTCCACGACCAACTCTTTTTTTAGCTTTAGCTTCAGGAGCTTTTGTTAAATTTTCTAATTTCATATTATAACTCCTCAACTTTCTTTCCTCTTAAAGCTGCAATACGAGCTGGAGATTTTTGCATTTGTAATGCTTCTAATGTAGCTTTAGCAACATTTAATTTAGTGTTAGATCCTAATGATTTAGCAACGATATCTTTGATACCAGCTAATTCAAGGATAGCACGAGCAGCACCACCAGCAACGATTCCATAACCTTCTTTTGCAGGTTTAAGTAAAACAACAGCACGACCTACTTTAGCAGTAGCTTCATGTGGAATTGTACGGTTATCAATTAAAGCAATACGAGAAACATTTTTATTAGCAGCTAATTCAGCTTTTCTAATAGCTTCTTGTACTTCGTTAGATTTACCAGTACCAATACCAACTAAACCTTTACGATTTCCAACAACTACAGTTGCAGCAAAACGGAAATGTCTACCACCTTTAGTAACTTTAGTTACACGGCCAATAGAAATTACTTGAGATTCAAGCATATTTTTCTTAACATTATTTGCATTATCTTTTTTTGCATCATTTTGTTTCTTATTATACATACATAAACCTCCTAGAATTCCAATCCATTTTCACGAGCAGCTTCTGCAAGAGCAGCAACACGTCCGTGATATAAATAACCGCCACGGTCAAATACTACGTTTTTAATTTTAGCTTTTTTGCATTTTTCAGCAATATCTTTTCCAACAGCTTTAGCGCCTTCAACGTTTCCACCATTGTTTAACTTAAGTTCTAATGAAGAAGAGCTTACTAAAGTAGTACCGTTTTCATCATTAATAACTTGAGCAAAGATGTGACTATTTGATCTAAATACGTTTAATCTAGGACATTCAGCAGTTCCAGCAACTTTGTTACGAACACGAGTATGTCTTCTTAAACGAGCAACATTTTTTGATTCTTTCTTTATCATATTACCTTACTCCTTTACCTATTTAGCAGCTTTCTTACCTTCTTTACGACGAATATGTTCACCTTTATAATGAATACCTTTACCTTTATATGGTTCTGGTTCTCTTATTTTACGAACATTAGCCGCAAATTCAGAAACTTTTTGTTTATCAATACCACTAATTTTAATTTCAGTGTTACTAACACCTTCAACTTTTAAATTAGCAGGGATTTCAACGATTACTGGATGACTGAAACCAGCATTAACAGTTAATTTGTTTCCAGCAACTTGGAATTTGTAACCAACACCAACTGCTTCAAGTTCTTTTTCAAACCCTTCAGAAACACCTTTTATCATATTATTAATGCATGAATTTGTAGTTCCATGTAATTGTTTAGCTGTTTTTGTTTCATTAATTCTTTTAGTAATTACTTTTCCATCAGTTACTTCAACAGTAACTAATTTTGAATAAGGAAAAGTTAATTCTCCTTTTGAACCTTTTACAGTAACAACGTTATCATTAGTTTCAACTGTAACGCCAGCAGGAATAATTAATTCTCTATTACCAATTCTACTCATAGGATGTTACTTGCCTACCAAATATAAGCAAGTACTTCACCTCCGATTCCAGCTTCTCTAGCTTCTTTATCAGTCATAAGACCTTGAGAAGTAGAAATGATTGCAATTCCTAATCCGTTTAATACACGAGGAATTTCTTCTTTTTTAGCATAAACGCGTAATCCAGATTTACTAATACGTCTTAATCCATTAATGATACGTTCTTTCTTTTCACCATATTTTAAAGTGATAGTGATAAGATCGCCATTAGGATTTTTTTGATAATCATAATCTTCAATAAAGCCTTCACGCTTTAAGATTGCAGCGATGCCTTCAGTCATTTTAGAACCTAAAACAACAACAGTTTTATCTTTCATTTGATTTGCATTACGAATTCTTGTAAGCATATCAGCTATTCTATCATTTACCATTTAAATTCCTCCTTACCAACTAGATTTTGTTACACCAGGAATTTGTCCCTTAGAAGCTAATTCTCTAAAACAAATACGGCATAATTTATATTTTTTTAGAACACCATGTGGTCTTCCACATCTTTCACAACGAGTATATTCACGAGTTGAGAATTTTTGAGGGCGATGAGCCTTAATTACCATACTTTTCTTTGCCATTTATATACCCTCCTTTTACTTTCTGAAAGGCATTCCGAATTCACTTAATAGTGCGAATGCTTCCTCATTAGTTTTTGCAGTTGTAACGAATACGATATCCATACCACGAACACGTAATACTTTATCATAATCGATTTCTGGGAAAATTAATTGCTCTTTAATACCTAAAGTATAATTACCTTTACCATCGAATGCAGTTTTAGATACACCTCTAAAATCACGAGTACGAGGTAGAGCAGCACGAATTAATTTTTCTAAGAAAATGTACATATTTTCACCACGAAGAGTTACTTTTGTACCAATTGATTGTCCTTCTCTGATTTTAAATCCAGCAACAGATTTATGAGCTTTAGTAACAACTGCTTTTTGCATCGCAATGTTACTTAAATCTTCAACAGCAGCTTCAATATATTTACTATCTTGAGCTCCTTCACCAACTCCCATGTTGATGACAATCTTTTCTAAACGAGGGATTTGCATATCAGAAGTATAACCAAATTGCTTTTTTAGATTTGCTTTAATTTGTTTATTATATAAATCTTTAAAATTACTCATAATCCCTCTCCTTACTTAGTTTCTTTCTTAGTAGTTTTAGCTTTTTTTGGTTCAGCTTTCTTTTCTACTTTTTTAGTTTCTTTTTTAGTTTCTTTTGTAGCTTTATCAATTTTCTTAACATTTGAAACATCTATTGGAAGTGCAATATCAATAATACTACCCTTTTCATTAGTGTTAGTAGGTTTTTGGTGTTTTTTATGCATGTTGATATTTTCAACAACTACTTTATGGTCTTTTTTATTAGTAGCGATAACTTTACCAGTTTTACCTTTATCTTTACCAGCAATAACTTGTACTTGATCTCCAACTTTAATCTTCATACTTTATCCTCCTAAAGAACTTCGTTAGCAAGTGATACGATCTTCATGAAATCTTTATCACGTAACTCACGAGCAACTGGTCCTAAAACACGAGTACCAATTGGTGATTTATCATCTTTAATTAATACACATGCATTATCATCAAATTTAATATAAGAACCATCTTTTCTTCTAACACCTTCAACTGATCTAACAATAACAGCTTTAACAACTTTTCCTTTTTTAATATTACTATTAGGAATAGTCTTTTTAACAGTACCAACAACGATATCACCGATATTTGCATATCTAACTGTTGATCCACCTAATACACGAATAATTAATAATTCACGTGCACCAGAGTTATCAGCAACTTTTAATCTTGATTCTTGCATTAACATAAGTCAGTACCTCCTATAGAATTACAGCAGATTCAACAACTTCTACTAATTCATATCTTTTAGATTTAGATAATGGTTTAGTAGAAATGATTCTAACTGTATCTCCTTCTTTTGCGATATTCTTTTCATCATGAGCAGCATATTTTTTTGAATATTTAACACGTTTTTTGTATAATGGATGTTTTTTGTAAGTTTCTACTAAAACAGTAATAGTTTTATCACATTTAGCACTTACAACTTTTCCGATTAATTCAGTTCTCTTTTCTGCCATTATTTATCGCCTCCAACTTCCATTTTTCTTTCGTTAAGAATTGTATTCATTCTAGCTACGTCTTTTCTTAATTCGCGAACCTTTGAAGGTTTATCTAAACTACCAGTAGATTGTTTTAATCTAAGGTCGAATAACTCTTTTTTAGATTCTTGAATTTTCTTAACTAAATCTTTATCAGATAGTTTTCTTAATTCATTAACCTTCATTTAGTTCACCACTTTCTTCTTTTTTTACAAATTTAGTAGTAATAGGTAATTTATGTGATGCTAAACGTAATGCTTCACGTGCAACTTCTTCAGATACGCCAGCAATTTCAAACATAATTTTACCTTTTTTAACTACTGCTACATATTCATCAACAGGACCTTTACCAGTACCTTGACGTTGTTCTAGAGGTTTTTTAGTTCTAGACATGTGTGGGAAAACATTAATCCAAACTTTACCACCACGTTTCATATAACGAGTCATTGCGATACGAGCAGCTTCAATTTGACGTCCTGAAATCCATGCGCCTTCTTTAGCTTGAAGACCATATTCACCAAAGTGTAATTCAGTATTTCCTTTAGCGTGTCCATCATATGATACACGATGAACTTTACGATATTTAGTTCTTTTTGGAATTAACATCTTTATCTTCTCCCTTCACATTTTTCTTAGTTGGAAGAATTTCACCTCTATAAATCCAAACTTTAACACCAATCTTACCATAAGTAGTACTTGCTTCACTTGTTGCATAATCAATGTCAGCACGAATTGTATGTAGAGGAACTGTACCTTCAGTATAGAATTCAGTACGAGCCATTTCAGCACCGTTTAAACGACCAGATACCATAGTTTTAATACCTTTAGCACCAGCTTTTAATACGTTTCTGATAACTCTCTTTTGTGCACTCTTATAGTTAGCACGATTTTCAATTTGACTAGCAATTTGATCAGCAACTAATTGTGCATTTAAATCTGGATTCTTAACTTCAACGATAGATACATAAACATCTTCATCTACTAATTTTGAAATTTCTTTCTTCATTACTTCAATATCTTTTCCACCTTGGCCAATTACAACACCAGGTTTAGCAGTATTGATTGTAACGTTTGTTTTCTTATTACTTCTTTCAATAATTACAGAGGCAACAGCGGCATCTTTTAATCTTTTAGCAATATATTTACGAATTTTAACATCTTTATTTAATAATGTACCAAATTCACTGCCTTCAGCATACCATTTAGATTCCCAGTCTTTATTAACACCAACACGGAATCCTATTGGACTAACTTTTTGTCCCATATTATTTAGCCTCCTTTTTTCCGTCACTTACTTTAATAGTAATGTGACTTGTACGATGATCATTTCTGTTTACACGGCTTTTAGAACCGATTTTAAATCTTTTTAATACTGTACCAGGATTAATAAAGCATTCAGAAATGAATAATTCATCTTCTTTAGCACCGTTATTATTAACAGCGTTAGCAACAGCAGACTTTAAAACTTTTTCAATTAAACGAGAAGCTTTAGTATTAGTTACTGCTAAAATGTTTGCAGCAGTCTTAACGTCTTTTCCTCTAATTAAGTCTAAGGTCATTCTTGCTTTACGTGGAGCGATCATTGCTCCCTTATGGATTGCATATGTTTCCATTCTGATACCTTACCTTTCCTACTTTTGTCCAGCGTGGCCACCAAATTTACGAGTTAACGCAAATTCACCAAGCTTATGTCCAACCATATCTTCTGTGATATATACTGGAATAAATTCTTTACCGTTATGAACAGCAATTGTATGTCCAATAAAATCAGGATAGATTGTTGAACGACGAGAATAAGTTTTTACAACTTCCTTCTTGTTGTTTTCATTTAATGTTTGAATTTTCTTTAATAAACGGCCAAATACATATGGACCTTTCTTTAAACTTCTTGCCATATTCTCACCTATTTGCCTTTCCTACTTGTAACAATTAATTTGTTAGAAGCTTTTTTGCTCTTACGAGTCTTAAGACCAAGAGCTTTTTTACCCCAAGGAGTAACAGGAGCTTTACGTCCGATAGGAGCACGTCCTTCACCACCACCATGTGGGTGATCATTAGGGTTCATTACAGAACCACGGTTAGTTGGTCTAATACCCATATGACGAGTACGTCCAGCTTTACCTAAATTAACAAGTTCGTAATCTTCATTACCAACAGTACCAATTGTTGCGTAGCAAACGCTTAATACTTTTCTTACTTCGCCAGATTGAAGTCTTAATAATACATATTTATCTTCACGGCCAAGAATTTGAGCACTAGCACCAGCACTACGAGCAAGTTCAGCACCTTTACCTGGTTTTAATTCGATACAATGAACTGTTGTACCAACTGGAATGTTTTTTAATGGTAAAGCATTACCAATTTTGATATCTGCTTCTGGACCATTTTCAATAATTGCTCCAACTTTTAAATCTTTAGGTGCAATAATATATCTTTTTTCACCATCACGATAGTTAACTAAAGCAATATTTGCACTACGATTTGGATCATATTCGATTGTAGCAACTTTACCAGTTACGTTTAATTTATCTCTTTTAAAATCAATAACACGATATTTTTGTTTAGCACCGCCACCAATATGACGAACTGTCATACGGCCTTGATTATTACGGCCACCAGTTTTACTTTTCTTAACAAGTAATGATTTTTCTGGAGTAGAAGTAGTAATCTCTTCATTAGCTAAAGTAGTCATACCGCGACGACCATTAGTCGTTGGTTTATATTTCTTTATTGCCATAAATTACACCTCTTTCTAGAATTCAATCTTGTCGCCATCTTTTAAAGTGACGATAGCTTTCTTATAAGTTTTAGTTTTACCAGTATATTTGCCAACTCTTTTATCTTTTGCTTTAGTGATTAATGTATTAACATTAACTACTTTTACATTGAATGCAGCTTCAATAGCTTTTTTAATTTCAATTTTATTTGCATCTTTATTAACTTTGAATGTATAAACATTATTTTCAGTAGCATATGCTGCTTTTTCAGTAATTACAGGTGCAATAATAATATTAGTATAATCTTTCATTATTTAAGTGCCTCCTCAATTTTCTTAACAGCAGCTTCTTCAACTACTAAGATATCTGAATTAACGATATCTAAACAGTTAATTTCATTTGCCATAATAGCGTAAGCATAACCTAAGTTACGACTAGCCATAAATAAGTTTTCTGAATCATTTTCAGTAACGAATAATACTTTACCAGTTAAGTTTAAAGTATTTAACATAGCTTTAAAGTCTTTAGTTTTTAAAGTCTTCATTTCAGCGCTATCAACAACAACTAATTCTTTATCTTTGAATTTGTATGTTAAAGCACTCTTTAATGCTAATGTTCTTTCCTTTTTATTCATTTTGAATGAGAAGTCTTGGTTAGTTACTCCACCATATACTCCTCCACCAACCCATTGAGTTGCGCGTGTAGAACCTTGACGAGCACGTCCAGTTCCTTTTTGTCTCCAAGGCTTTCTTCCACCGCCTGATACATCACTACGTCCTTTAGTAGAACGAGTTCCTTGACGAGTAGCAGCCATTTGTAAATCAATTGCTTTCTTTAATACAATATCATTAACTTCAATATTCCAAACGTTATCACTTAATGTGATATCTTTTAAATCTTCATTTTTAATATTTTTAACTTTAATCTTTGCCATCTAACTATTCTCCTTCATTTGAAGCTTCATTAGTGCTTTCTTCGTTAACTTCTTCTGTAACTTCTTCTTCAGCAGCAGCTTCTTCAACTACTTCTGGTTCAGCTACAGTTTCTTCAGTTGTTTCTTCAGCTGCAACTTCAGCATTTTCTTCAATAACTTCGTCTACAACTGTTTCTTCAACATAA
>JAEEKO010000040.1 GCA_016282415.1 Caryophanales bacterium
TAATCTCAATAATTCTTTAATGCATTCCTCACGGCAATCTTGATAATCCTTCGCTAAGAAAACATAATTATCTTTATCTTTATCACACTTACCTGGTTCTGTTTCGGTATGCAAACTAAATTCAAATACCGATTGCGTATATGGCTTTTCGCCACGATATCTAGGAAGTGGGCATGGGAATGTCTCAAAATCTAAATGATAAATTGGATATTTAATACTATTAATACCGGCTTTTATCTTTTCTTTATCAATATACTTATCATTATGTTCTAAACATTCATACTGAATCAAATGATTTTGATTAGTAATATACTCTTTCGGAACATCTAACATATTTAAGTACCCATGATTAATTAATTCTACCCCTACTAACTTACCATCTGGCGTATTTATGCCACGATTACGCATAAAAGTTAAACTTGAATGATGTTCTGGAATCATGGAACCACAAACGGTTTTAAAATAACGACACATATTACGTTTTTTATAGCAACAATAATCTCCTAATGGACAAGATGGTAAGTTTTCATTTAATAAATTTATCTCTAAATCCCCTCTTAATTTATCGATAATTGGTTGGAATTCTAAAGTAACTTGATCTAAATCAATAAAAGTTACAATTTCTTCATCAAATTCATCAGTTTCATAAATTGCTTTACCATCTTCATACTTTCCAGGGAACGTATACTCATGATTTAATACTGCTAAATAATAATGAAAATCTTTTAATTTTACTTCATTATTACTTTCTTTATATTCATGTTCAATAATATAACGTTGAAACGCTAAATCAAAAACATATTTACCTTGACCAAAACGATCAAATAATTTATTACGGGCATTTTGATACTTTTCCGGATCAATAATATCTTCACCAATTTCATCAATTAAACGGTAAACATTACCGATTTTAGTAAATACCGGATAAAAAATTTTATCTTTAGTATAACCTAATTTTGCATAAGAATTAGAAGTGGTCGCTTTAACCTCTATTAAATTCTTCTTATCATCAACTTCATTAAAAATATCAACATAACATAAGTATTTAATACCATTAATATTAACATCAAACATTTCTTGTTTAAAGGTACTCTCCGCGAATTTAACGATACCCCCAAATTGTTTTTCGGTTACCTTTGCTGCTTCAATTTCAACTTGTTTATAAAATGGTAACATCGCTTCTAATTGAATATCGATAACTTCCGTATTATCGACAATTCCATCATCATTGCTTGATAACATGCCATTATAGATTTCTTCTAAGTTACTATTTAATTCTTCTTCCTTATATTCTTCATATGACATATCAGAAGCCAGTGCATCTTTTCTAATATCATCTAACACTGGATATTTTGGACATCTTGTCATTTCAATAAAATTTGTTTTTGTAACCGCCATAGTATCACCTAAAAAAAGTATAACATAAAAAAAGCCATAATGGCTTTATATTTATTCTTCTATACAAGCATTAGTTAATACCATGGCACAAATTAAATCTCTATCACTTGCTTTTTCAACAAATTTTACATTTCTTTCTTCATAATCAATACTTCTTATATGTTCACATAATACCGCTCCATGAACATATTTAGTATCAGTTAACAAATAATGGGTTGGAAACGATTTTTCATTAGAAGTAATTGGGCAAACAATAATCATCTTAGTATGAATATTAAAAACATTATTACTAATAACAACCGCTGGCCTTTTACCTTTTTGTTCATGACCTTTAGTTGGATTAAAATCAATATATACAATGTCACCTTGTTCTGGAATATACTTTTTTACCATACTTCTCGACCTACGTTATCATCCCAAGAAAAATCTTTTGCCATATTTTCACCATTATATTGAGCAAATAATTTTGCTAACGAAACCTTATTCATATTACTAGCTTTCATAATAATAATTTTTTTGTCATCTTGCTTAATATTTAAAAGATCATTCTCTTTAATATTTAATTCTTTTAATAGCGAACTAGGAATACGAATCCCATACGAGTTTCCCCATTTTTGAAGTTTAGCTTCCATCATTTCATCTCCTTGTACCAAGTATATACTTTGTTTATACAAAAGTCAACTAAAAGTTAATTTGATTTGGGCATTTAATTTCGCTACATACATCAACTGATGAGCAAGTATACATTGGTTTATAAGTATGACGATAAATATGATGATTAATTATTTTAGTGTTCATTGGAATAATATGTGGTACATCATAATAAATAAAACGATCAACACATTTTTCTTGTGGGCATTCCATGATTGGCTCACAATTATTCATTTGATTAGGACACATATTATCACTCATCATCATTTCCGTATTAGTTTCACTCATATAAGTATTATACATAAAAAATACACTATCCTTTCATAGTGTATCTTATGTTTAATAATAATATTGGTATAGTGTTTTGACTAGAAAGGTAATTTCATATTACCATTAGCCATTAATTTCATCATCTTTTTCATTTCTTCAAATTGTTTTAATAAACGATTAACTTCTTCAACACTACGGGCACTACCTTTTGCAATACGTTGTTTACGACTTGCTTTAATAACTTCTGGATGTCTTCTTTCATAAGGGGTCATCGATAACACAATAGCTTCAATATGAGCCATATCCTTAGGATCAATATCAACATTATTTAATCCCATTTGTCGTGCTTGTGGAAGCATCTTTAAAATATTGGAAATTGGACCCATTTTTTTAATTTGTTTCATGTTAGTTAAGAAGTCTTCAAGGTTATATTCGCCTTTACGCATTTTCTTCATTTGATCTTTAGCTTCATCTTCAGAAACGATACCTTCAACCTTTTCAGCAATTGCTAAAATATCTCCCATATCTAAAATACGTGATGCGATACGTTCTGGATAGAACTCAGTTAAACCATCCATTTTTTCCGAATTACCAACAAACTTAATTGGAACATTCGTTAAATGACGAATAGATAATGCAACACCACCCTTAGTGTCACCATCCATTTTTGTTAAAATAGCACCGGTTAATTTTAATTTAGAATTAAATCCTTCAATAACATTGATGGCATCTTGACCCATCATAGCATCAATAACTAATAATATTTCTTGGGGTTTAGCGGTACTTTCAATATCCACTAATTCTTGCATTAAAGTTTCATCAATATGTAAACGACCAGCGGTATCGATAATAACATAATCATGTTTATTTTCTTTAGCAAATGAAAGAGCATCAGTAACAATCTTTACTGGATTTTCTTTACCTTCAGTAAATACTTCAATATTTAAATTGCGGCCAATTTCTTTTAATTGATCAATTGCGGCAGGACGATAAATATCACAAGCTACAAGCAATGGCTTCTTCGCATGCTTTTTGCGTAACATATTAGCAAGCTTACCACATGTAGTCGTTTTACCACTACCTTGTAATCCAACTAACATTAATATCGCCGGATTACCATTAGTATTAAGCGGTACATAATCTCCACCTAAAAGAGTTACTAATTCATCCTTACATAATTTAATAAATAATTCATCGGGTTTAACGTTTTTTTCAACTTCTAAACCTAACGCTTTTTCTTTTACCGTATTAATAAATTCTTTAACTACTTGATAATTAACGT
The DNA here is from genome assembly GCA_016282415.1 of Caryophanales bacterium. Taxonomy (GTDB): domain Bacteria; phylum Bacillota_I; class Bacilli_A; order RF39; family UBA660; genus RGIG8386. The sequence goes on from JAEEKO010000040.1 coordinate 3,602, forward strand.
CAGCTTCAAGTAATGCTAAACGAATTTCACGTAATGCGTCGTTAATATTATCTTCCGTAATACGACCCATACCACGGATATTTTTAATAGCGTTTGATAAACGATCTCCCATATATTCAAACATATAATCACCTAACAATCAGTATACCATAGAATAATATAAAAATGCTAGATATCTAGCATTTTATTTATTTCATCTTTAATTTTATTTAAATCAGCAATCTTGGTTATTTCCATTAACTTTGATTTCTTTTCATAAATATGTAATTTGCTTTCATAATAATTTAACTTATCCGTAACCGTATTTATTGTTTTAGAAACAGCGCTACGACTAATATTTTTATTTTCTGCAATTTCACTTAATGATAAATCTTCTTGATAATATTCTAAAAAGTTATCACGTTCATTATCAGTCAGTAAATCACCATAAATATCAAATAACTCGTTATAATATAAAAAATCTTTCATTACATCATATCCTTAAACAAACCATAAATATAGTTTTCAATATCAAATGGTTCTAAATCAGTCATTTTTTCACCTAATCCAATGAATTTTACTGGAATATTAACTTCTTCTTTAATCGCTAGCACAATACCGCCTTTAGCGGTTCCATCAAGTTTAGTTAAAACAATACCAGTTACATCCGTGATTTCCTTAAAAGCCTTAGCTTGTAAAATACCATTTTGACCGGTAGTGGCATCAATTACTAATAATGTTTCTTTATTACAATCCGGAATAACTTTTTCAATAACTTTATTCATTTTAGATAATTCTTGCATTAAATTATCTTTATTTTGTAATCTTCCTGCAGTATCAATTAAAATAATATCACTATCGTTATTTAGTGCTGCTTCTAACCCATCGTAAATAACTGACGCAGGATCACTATTTTCTTTACCATAAAAATAACTACCGGTTTTTTGTGACCATTCTTTTAATTGCTCGTAAGCTCCAGCTCGAAAAGTATCGCCAGCAATCATCATTACTTTTTTACCCATATTAATATATTTATAAGCTATCTTAGCAATTGATGTGGTTTTACCAACACCATTAACCCCAACAAATAATATTACGGTTTTACCATTTTCTTTAATGTTAATCTTATCACTTAATGATTCATTATTAACATAAATAATAAATAGTTCATCAACAATAATTTCATTTAATTCTTTCGTATTACTAATATTTTCTTCTTTAACACGTTTACGTAATGAATCCATAAATTTAGTAACCGTATTAACACCAATATCAGCATTAATTAATATTTCTTCTAATGCTTCATAATACTCTTCATCAATCTTGGTATATTTAACCCCTAAAAAGCTTAATTTTGAAACAAATTCGTTACGTGTTTTTGCTAAACCAGTATCATATAATTTAGCACTTTCATCTTCTTTTTTATCTTTCGTAAAAATATTTTTAATCTTATTAAAAAACCCCATAAAAGCCTCCTTATTTATGACAAATATCTTGGGTTAAGCTAATACTTTCCAATGATCCGTATTCATCTTTATAAACTAACACATAACCATTAGCATTGCAATTAGTTTTATCACCATCAAATAATTCTTGATCCCCGGTTTGTAACGTTCCATTAACATCACGGGAAACGTTAACACCATCCATAATATCACCAGCTTTAATTTTAACTGAACAATTCTTGTATGTAGTAGATGATGTACTATATCTTGTATTAACAATATAATTACCTTTATTATTTTTTATAATAAAATCACTTGGGCATTTTTGGGTTATACAATTCATTAATGTCATTGCCTCAGTACTAGTACCATTTGGACATACACTTTTTGCTAAATAAACGTATGTGATAGCGGCTTCAAGTAAATTATCTTCATGAATACGTGCTTTGTTCGCACGTGCCCTATTAATACTACCAGTAGTAACTAACATGGCAATTCCAATAACAATTGCTAAAACCACAATAACCGCTAATAATTCAACTAATGTAAAACCTTTTTTATTCATTTTCATAAGCTTACCTCACAGTATAAGTATAACATAAAACTGGACAAATCATCATTTTTTTTGTATAATGATATCGAATTAAAAACTTTTATAAATTTGGAGATGAAATTATGAAAAAAGACAAACAACCTACGTCTGTCTTCGCTTTAGGTGGCTTAGGTGAAGTAGGTAAAAATATGTACATCATTGAACATAATGATGAAATTTTAATAATTGATGCCGGTGTTATGTTCCCTGAAAACGAATTACTAGGTATTGATTATGTTATTCAAGATGTAACTTATTTAAAACAAAACGAAAAGAAAATTAAAGCATTAATTATTACCCATGGTCATGAAGATCATATTGGTGGAATTGCTTTCTTACTAAACAGTGTTAATATTCCTATTATTTATGCATCACGTATTGCTATTGAATTAATTAAGAATAAGTTAAATGATCGTAATATTGCATATGATAACTTTGAAGAAATTGATGCTAGTTCCATTATTAATACTAAATATTATACAATTGAGTTAATAACTACTACCCACTCTATTCCTGAGAGTTTTGCTATATTAATCAAAACTCCTAATGGTAATGTTATTCATACTGGTGACTGGAAATTTGATTTAACTCCAATTGGACCTATGGCTGATATCAATAAATTAGCCCGTCTTGGTGAAGAAGGAGTTACCTTATTACTATCTGATTCAACCAACGCTCTATCTGAAGGCTTTTCTAAATCTGAAAGCGTTGTTGATGATACTTTAAATGATATCATTTCAAAACATAATGGTCGTGTTATTATCGCAACCTTTGCATCAAATATTTATCGTATTAAACATATTATTGAAACCTGCCGTAATAATAATCGTAAAATTGTTACCTTTGGTCGTAGTATGGAAACATCAATTAACCTAGCATTAAATACCGAATTAATTACCGATCGTAGTATCTTTATTGATTCTAATGAAGCTAATAACTTAAAGAAAAATGAAGTATGTATTTTATGTACTGGTTCCCAAGGTGAACCCCTAGCAGCACTATCACGTATTGCGAATGGTCAACATAAACAAATTTCTTTAAAAACTGATGACTTAGTTATTTTCTCATCATCACCAATTCCTGGTAATGCCGCTTCAATTAATCGTGTAATTAATAAACTATATTTAAAAGGTGTTAAAGTATTTACTAACTCTGATTTCCAAGATATCCATACTTCCGGACATGCTAAAATGGAAGAATTAAAATTTATGATTCGTATTGTTAAACCAAAATACTTTATGCCAATTCATGGTGAATATCGTATGCTTAAAGGCCATGCGGAATTAGCAACCACTTGTGGTGTTGCTGAAGAAAACTGTTTTGTAATGCATAATGGTGATACTGTTGAAATGCTTAATGGTGAAGTTAGACGTGGTAAAACGGTTCAAGCTGGTGATATCTATGTTGATGGATCACGTATTGGTGATATCGGATCAGTCGTTATTAAAGACCGTAAATTAATGAGCCGTGACGGTATCTTAGTAGCAACTATCAATATTGATGTTAAAGAGCATAAATTATTAATTAAACCAAATGTTACAACCCGTGGTTTCGTATTAGTAAATGAAAACACCGATCTAATTAAAGAAATTGAAAATAAAATTACCGAAATTATTAATCGTGAACTTGAAAAAGAAGGATATAACTTTATTGATTTAAAAAATCAAATAATCTTAGAATTACATCCCTTTATTAATGAATTAACTGGTAGAAATCCAATTATTCTACCAGTAATTATGGAAGTAAAATAAAAAACAAGGATTTAATCCTTGTTTTTTATTTAATTAACCCGATAAATTAGATGTATATACTGTTATAACTGGTCGAACACCATCGTACGTGCCCGAAGTCATGACTGAGTTAGTCATAAAGCCATCCCTGCCCACAGCCCAGGCACGAGTGTTATCAGTTGCTACTTTAGTTTTAGTCCAATAACCATATGTATAGTCTCCACCTGATGCTGGATATTCATAATAACATCCTCTTAATACACAAGCTCTAGTGTAGCTAAATAACCATGCTACCTTTTGTTGAGTTTCACTAGTTGGGCAATATTTTGGTCCACTTGATTCATCTTTTACATGTGAACCCAAACACCACCAATCGTTTCCTTGAGTTGCAAAATTGACACTAAATCCATTCTTAGGGCTTACTGCTAGTGATGCATCCATTATTTCTTGAGCAGTTGGATGATCCATACTTATTACACGATTCCATGCTTGCTTAGTTGCATAACCAGCTCCACCACTTTCTAGGAATGCCATAGCATCTCCCCAAGTCAAAGCTCTTACTGTACCAACCAAATCAGTAATATTTTGCTCCATTATTAATTTAACTTGATTTCCATTTTTAGCTAAGACATAGAATTTATATGTATTTCCATCGCCAGGATTACAATTATAAGCGGTTCCGATACTAGTATGATCACTTGGAGTTGCTGAGTAAGTATTATTTAAATAAGTACATACTGTTACTACCGGATTAGAATTATTTGGTCTGGCAATAATTTCGGTACCACTACACTTAACTGATGTTCCATTAGCATTACCAGTACAAGTACTAGTGCAATCATTATAAATTGGTGTTCCGCTGTTCTTTTGAACATCTTCACTTAATACTTTAGCAGCACCTGTGTTATTTCTGATATAATAGTTTTCTTTTGATAAATATGAATAAACTGTTGTAGTAGAACTAGCATTAATAACCACCGCTCCCCTAATCTCTCCTTTATCCTTATCAAGGTATCCACCATCAATAAGTTGATCAACCGTAAAACATGTTGGCCCGGAAGTTAAATCATCATCAAATACCTTATCATTATATGCAGTTTGTGCAACTTTCATTATCTCATTAGCTTCCACCACAAACGAATTAACTCTTGCTTTTTCCATCATAGTTGTAACACGTGGCATTGCCAGTAATATCAAAATAGCAAGTACAACGATGACAGCAAGTAATTCTACTAAAGTAAAACCTTTTTTATTCATATCGTCCACCATTTTAATTATACTAAATACTATACTACCCTAGCAAGAAAAAAATAAAGCGCCTAACTTTTGCTAGACGCTTACTATTTAAACCATTTTTCTAAGGCATTAAAGTTTTCACTATTAGGTTTTGGATTTGGTAAATCAAATTTAACGATTGTTCCTAAAGGGAAAGCACTACCAAATACTAAAGCACTACCAGGTTGCAATGATTTAATTTGCTCTAAACTTTCCGCATTAATATTGGTTGTAATTTTATTAATAATTGATAAGTCATCAGGATGGAACATTCTAAATATTATAAAGTTAGTACATTGACTTAATACCGTAGTTGATAATTCACTAGGGCGTTGGGAAATTAATCCTAAAATTGTACCGTATTTTCTACCCTCTTTAGAAATACGTTCAAAAATGTTATAACCAAGAATATTACTATCAACATCATTTTGAATATAACGATGGGCTTCTTCCAAAATAATATGAATACTATAACTACCACGATCTTTTAATTCTGCCGTGTATTCAAAGAACAAACGCGCATAAATCTTAGTTAAAGTTTTAGCTAAACGATCATCAACATGACTAATATTAACACTAACCAATTGACAAGCTTCACCATTAGCTTTAAAGAAGTTTTCAACAAAAGTATGTGGTTCAATATAACCCCTCGTTTTAAAGAACTCTTTACTATCACTATTAATAATCGATGATAAACGAACTTTTAAATTATTCATTTTTTCATAATTACGACTATTATTGATTGTACCTTCACTCATTAATGCAAACTCTAAAGCATAATAGAAATCATCAATTGTATAATCGAAATTATACTCTGGTTTTAAATCCTCAAGATCAACTTTAATAAATTGTTGTAATAAATCAATTACTAATGCTATAGCGTTAATTTTACCTTGTTCATCTATGTTTAAACATTGTTTTAAAGTACGTTTATAACCCGGTTGATTTATTTCACTTTCAAGAGATAATTCAGCAGTATTATACTTCGTTAAAACTGCGATAATTTGATCACGAATTTGATTACTATTACGACCACTAGTTAAAATATCCATAATACATTCAGCAATAATATCGTTTTTGTAAATACTCGTTCTTTCATCATTAGATTTAAATACATAAACTAACTTTTTAGCCTTCTCAATTACATGTAGTGATTCAACATCACAAACATTTAATAATAACGCTAAGTCATCAATATCTAATAAGAAAAATGGAATATTTAAAGTTTCTTCTGTAGTATCACTAACAATACTATTAATAATTTTCGTATTTAATCCAATCGTTTTATTAATTTCACTAAAGGCTTGATTATATTCACCATAAGCATCAAATAAAACTATATGCGCATCTTCCGGAATTTTACCTTGTTTTTGCTTCAAAATATTTTGAATAATACGGGCTGTTGCGCAAGATTTACCAGAACCGGAATTACCAATAATCGCAAAATGACCTGATAAAAATTTTAAGGCATCAGCATTAACGTAATATTGGCGATAAATATTAGAATGACCAATTTGAATACGCTCAAGGCTTTCTTCTTGATAGCCAATCATTTTATATAATTCTTCTGTATAAATAAAACGAATCGTACTAGGATTACTTGGCTTTTTAATAATACCTGACTTAAATTCATTATTAATGATTTGACCAATTAATAAAACGGCAATTATTTCTTCGTTAATAGCAATTATTTCACCAATATATATTTCATCATTTTCAGGAATTGCGACATGAAAATTTAAGTATTGTAAACTAGCAAGTTTTGATAAATTTTCATAAATAAGCGTATTGGATTCAATATTAATTAGTTTACCAAACAAGTTATTCATTAAGCCAACCTCTATTCTATGAAAATTATAACATTTAATAGCAAAACTAACAATAAAAAATACATAAAAAAATCGATAACCATTTGATTATCGAACAAATATTTGCTATAATTATTTATAGGAATATTCAATAGTTGGGTGTGGCCAAACTTCTTAACAGAAGGGAGGCGATAATATGTTTAAGAAAGATTTTTTAATCATAGTATTATTCATACTTATCTTCCTTTTACTATTATTACTATTTATAGTTTTAATATAAAAGAAACCACCTAACTCAGCTATGATTTAGGTGGAACCAAATTAATTGGCAACACTCAACATGCAATCATTGAATGTTCCTTTTTTATTGTATGAAGTTTCCTTCATCTAGATACATCATATCACAAAACAAACATTTTTTCAATAAATAAAAAAGAAGCATTATTTCGCTTCTTCTTGTGCTCTTGTTTCACGAACAACCGTAATTTTAATTGTTCCTGGATATTGCATTTCCTTTTCAATACGTTCTTTCATTTCACGAGCAATACGATAACTATTTTGGTCATCTACTTCTTCTGGTTTAACAATAACTCTTACTTCACGACCAGCTTGCATTGCATATGTTTTATCTACACCATCAAAATCATTTCCAATTGCTTCAAGTTGTTCTAAACGCTTAATATAGTTTTCAAGAGAATCATTACGAGCACCAGGTCTTGCAGCTGATAATGTATCAGCAATTTGAACTAATACGGCAATAACTGATTCTTGTTTTTCATCACCATGATGTGATGCGATTGAATTAATAACAACTTCATCTTCATGGAATTTTTTAGCAATATCTTTACCAATTTCAACATGGCTACCTTCAACTTCAAAGTCGATTGCTTTACCAATATCATGCAATAAACCAGCACGTTTTGCTAAGGTTTCGTTTTCACCTAATTCTGCCGCCATTAAGCCAGCTAAGTGACCAACTTCAATTGAATGTTGTAACGCATTTTGACCATAGCTAGTTCGGAATTTTAATTTACCAATAATATTTACTAGTTCATGATCAACATGAGTAAGTCCTAATTCATATAAAGCGTTATTACCAAATTCAGTAATTTTAGCCATCATATCATTAGTAACTTTATCATATACTTCTTCAATTCTCGTTGGATGAATACGACCATCTTTAATTAATGTTTCAATTGTAATACGAGCTAGTTCACGACGATATGGATCAAATGATGAAATAACAATTGCTTCTGGAGTATCATCAATAATTAAATCTACACCAGTAACTGATTCAATGGTACGAATATTACGACCTTCACGACCAATTAAACGACCTTTCATTTCATCACTAGGTAATGCTATAGTAGTTACTGTTTGTTCATTAGTAACATCATTACTATAACGTTGCATTGCTCCAACAATAATATCATGAGCAGTTTCTTTAGCTTTTAATTTAGCATTAGACTCTTCTTCTTTTAAGTAGTCTTCAATTTCTCTTTGCATTGATTCTTCAACGCGTTGCATTATTAAATCATGGGCTTTTTCTTTAGAAAATTTAGCAACTTTTTCAAGTTGTTGCATTTCTTCATTTAATAATTCCGCCATTTTAGCATCTTTTTCTTGCAACTCTTTTTGTTGTTTTAATAATTGTTCATTTTTTAAATCAAGGGATTGATCACGTTTTTGTAATAGATCTTCTCTTTTATCTAAATTACTTTCACGTTTATCCAAACGTTCTTCAAGTTCTTTAATTTCTGCTTTACGTTCTTTAATTTCACGTTCTGTTTCTTGTTTTAATTTATAAGATTCTTCTTTTAATTCTAAAATCCCATCACGTTTTGCTTTTTCAGCATCACGGCGGGCATTTTCAATCATTTTTTTGGCTTTATTTTCTTTTCCTTTATTAACTAATAAAGTAATCAAGAATGAAATACCGCCACCAACAATAAGCCCAATAGAAAGACACAAAATGACTAATACAGTTTTTGTCATCTTTGTTTCCTCCATCATAAAAGTATTAAAAACTTTTATAGTTTTATTATAGAATTATTTTTTAAAGTTGGCAACCCAAAAATTATTATCATAAAAAAAGTCCTATTTTCTAGGACGTTTTTTCTTATTATAAGCTAATTTTAATGGTTTACCATTTGTATTACCTAATAAAACATCAACTACATCTTGAGAAAAATCATAATCAATTCCACGTTCTTGGTAATCGATACATGTATTTAATATTTTAGTAAAAGCAATATTCATTTCATCAGAAAATTTTGTAACTCCTAACTCTTGAGCTTTTAATTTTTGAATACGAATAAACTTATCAAGGATTGTCTCATCTATATTACCCAATAAGATATCAACTACATCTTGAGAAAAATCATAATCAATTCCACGTTCTTGGTAATCGATACATGTATTTAATATTTTAGTAAAAGCAATATTCATTTCATCAGAAAATTTTGTAATTCCTAACTCTTGAGCTTTTAATTTTTGAATACTAATAAACTTATCAAGGATTGTCTCCTCACAATTATTGATTGAATCAGAATCACAATAATTTGGTTTGTAATAAATAGTTGTCATATAAATCCTCCTGTTATTATCTATTTACGCACAAGTATTATTATATCAAAATATAATGATTATGCAAGTAAAAAGCCCCAAGTTTTGAGGCTTATTTTATTCAGTTTTTTTACTATCTTTTTTAGCAACTTTATTGATTCCAAAGTGGTCACGAATTTTAGCTTCTAAGTCAGCTTCTAATTCCGGATTTTCTTTTAAATAAATCTTAACATTTTCTTTTCCTTGACCAATCTTGTCACCGTTATACGAATACCAAGCTCCACTTTTTTCTAAAATACCAATTTCACTTGCTAAATCAACGATTTCACCCTCACGAGAAATTCCTTCACCATACATGATGTCAACACTAGCCGTTTTAAATGGTGGTGCAACTTTATTTTTAACTACTTTAATAGTGGTCTTATTACCAATAATATTATCGCCTTGTTTAATAGCTTCACTTCTTCTAATATCAAGTCTTACTGATGAATAGAATTTTAAAGCACGTCCACCAGTAGTTGTTTCTGGATTACCAAACATAACTCCAACTTTTTCACGTAATTGATTAATAAAGATTGCGGTTGTTTTAGTTTTGTTAATAGTACCAGCAAGTTTTCTTAATGCTTGACTCATTAAACGAGCTTGAAGCCCAACATGACTGTCACCCATTTCGCCATCAATTTCGGCTTGAGGAACTAATGCAGCAACCGAGTCAATAACAATAATGCTAACGGCTTCACTGCGAACCAAAGCTTCACAAATTTCTAAAGCTTGTTCTCCGGTATCAGGTTGACTTAATAATAATTCATTTAAGTTAACTCCTAAGTTTTTAGCATAAACTGGATCTAATGCATGTTCTGCGTCAATAAATGCCGCTCTGCCACCAGCTTTTTGGGCTTCAGCAATTGCTTGTAATGCAAAAGTTGTTTTACCTGAAGATTCAGGTCCAAATATTTCAATAATTCTTCCTTTTGGATAACCACCAACACCTAATGCCACATCCAATGTTAATGAACCGCTTGATGTAACTTCAACGTCATAATGGTGATCATCACCAAGACACATTACTGCTCCTTTACCAAATTGTTTTTCCATATCCTTAAGTACTTCTTCAAGTACTGCGTCTTTTTTTAAATCTTTCATGTTATTCTCCTTATTCATAATTTCATTTTAAAATACTTTTTTTTGCTTGTCAATAAAAAATTGAACATTTGTTTGTAAAATCTGACTCCCACCTCTTTTATACCGCATAAATAGGGACTTGTCAAATCACATAAATGTTCAATTTTGTTTACAATTTTCAAAATTTTTAAATGAATTTTTATTATTTTTCTGTGAATAAATAATCTTTACAGTTCAAATAATATTGAATTCCAGAAATTACAGATAATAATGTAGCTACTAATACTACCGCTTCATCAATACGAATACTACTACTAATTAGTTCAAATGGTAAATTATAGAACATTACTAATGTAATACCAATCATCATTACCATGGTTTTAGTCTTACCTGCAAATGACGCTCCAATAACTTTACCCTTCTTAGATGAAGCTGCTTTTAATGCATCAGTGAAAGTATCTCTCGTAATAACAATTACTGGAACAATTACACTAATGAAACCATTACAAGCTAAAATAATTAATAAGCCATTAACTAAAATTTTATCCGCAATAGCATCCATTACTTTACCAAAATCCGTGACTAATTTATATTTACGAGCATAATAACCATCAAAGAAATCACTTAACGAAGCAATTACAAATAGCACTCCACAAATAATGTATTTTAAATCAACGATAATTCTTCCTTTGATTACAAACTCCGGAAAATTAAAACCTACCTGATACCATGGAAATAACAATATAATTAAAATTAATATTGAAATAACAATTCTTGTCATTGTAATCTTATTTGGTAAATTCATAAATTTTCCTACTTTCCATATGCAATAATTTGCGTTTCATTTTGATTAAAGGTTAATTGTTTAACACTCCAGAAAATAATAAACCCTAATAAAATAAATACCCATATATATATTATTATTAATAAACGATTTAAATTCTTATTATTTTTTTCTCGAGTATAAGGAGAAACAATTTTAATTTCTCTAGTTTCTTCTATTTTCTTATCAATAACTTGTTTTTCAATTTCTTTTACCGGTATTTTTGAAGTAAATTCAAATACATAAGAATTAAACTTTTCTTCAATTATTTTAAGATCTAATCCTAAATACTTAGCATAACTTAAAACATATTCTTTTAATTCAAAAATATCTTTAAAAGCACCACTGTTACCTTCTTCAATATTTTCTAAGATAACTTGTTTGATTTTTAAATCATTACTAGCTTCAATCAAGCTAACTCCCGACTCTTCACGGGTTTCTTTTAATAGAAGTCCAATCTGATCCAAAAGACTTCACTCCTTTACATAATAGGTCAAAAAAAATAAATCAAATAAGCCATGTTCTGTACCTTAAAAAAGGCGGTAAACATTTATCTACTATTACTAGTCCAACCGTTCATTAAAATTCTTACTAGGTTAGTTCCCCTACCATATTTTGGGTTTCTCACTCACGGGGTTTACCACGTTCCACCATTTTCGTTTCCAAAAATGCTCGTCTCTTTGGCACTTTTATATCTAATTTAACCATTTGAGGTTATTTCGAAGCCGTTAGATTACTCTACCTTAAGTTATTTTTTCCTTAAGCGTGAACACTACTAGCATTGCAGCTAGTGTGAGCATGGACTTTCCTCTACAAATCAAGTTTGCAGCGTTTACCTATGATTTATTCGTTTTTACCAAATACTACTTTTTCAAGATTACTTAAACGTCTTAACATATCAACATTACTAATACCGCCATTACCATCTTTAGATTCACCAGCAGCTTCAAGTAACGTTTTTAAACGTCTTACTTCTTGTTTATATTGTAGTAATTCTTCATTTAGCATTTTTATTTCTTCTCTATCTTTTTTAAGAATGTTATTATAAACGCTATAATCATGCATAATTAGATCTAAGAATTTATCTACCTCTTGTGGTCTATAACCTCTTGTATCTACTTTAAACTCTTTTTCATAAATATCTTCGATTGTTAGATTAACATCATTATTCATCTATAATCACCCTTCTTATAGATACAATTATATACTTTTCTCCTTTTGTTTGTCAAGATAACTAAATACCTTTCGGCTATTTAATTTAAGGGCTGCATCGTCAATTTCTTGGATCATTAAATCAAATAAAATATTGATTTTCATCTCATCACCTAGCAAGATTAAACAACTAAAAAAAAGTAAAAACAACCCATCTCCCTAAATATGCCAAAATATGTCAAGGTCATCTATTAATATATAAATAACTATATTTTATTAAAAAAATATTGTATAATTAATTAGGTGATTATCTTGATAAACATAAATAACCTTAACAATTTAGTTTCGAATAAATCCCATGGTAATCGCGGTATGATTCTAGAAGATTTAATTAATGAAACTAATGAATACTATTTAAAAAAAGATATCGCTTTAATATACAAAAAACCAACACCAATTGGTATTAGCAAAGTAAAATATGAAAATGGTAAAAAAGTTTTAGAAAAAGGTTACTTTAAAGAAAAGTCAACCCTAGACTACAACGGTTTATATGAGGGCTTTTATTTAGACTTTGAAGCTAAAGAAAGTTTAAGTAATACAGCTTTCCCATTAAGTAACATTAAAACTCATCAAACCAATCATATTAGAAATGTTATTAAACATCATGGTATTAGTTTTTTAATCGTTAAAATTAATAAAGTCTTCTATTATTTAGATGGCCATGATTATTTAGATTTCATTGATCATAATGATCGTAAATCAATACCAATTGAATACTTTAGCGAAAAAGGTTATAAACTTGAATTAAGTTATAATCCAAGTTTAGATTATTTAAAGATTGTTGATAAAATATATGGAATAAAGGATGGTTTGAAATGAAATTATTTAAAAAGAAAGAAAAAGTAGAAACTCCTATTAATGAAGAAGTTGTAGAAACTAACAACGACGAAATTGTAGAAGATATTAAACCGGAAAAGAAACCTAATGAAAATACCTCTGCTTTTTATACTAAAACAAATATGAAGAAAACAAACTTAAAAGCGAAACGTAAAAGAGTTTTAATCTTAAATATTGTTTTAAGTGCAATCATGGTAGCTGGTATTGGTTGCTTAGCAACCGTAATCGGTTTCATGTTATATATTATTATTTCGGCTCCAGATTTTAACACTAAATTATTATATGATAAAGAAGCTACGGTAATGTATGATATTAATGGTGCTGAATTTGCTCGTATTGGTGTTGAAAATCGTGAATTAGTTGAATATGAAGACTTACCACAAGTTTTAGTCGATGCTATTGTAGCAACCGAAGATTCGCGTTTCTTCCAACATGATGGATTTGATATAGCCCGTTTTACCAAAGCTGCTGTTGGTCAAGTATTAGGTCATCGTGATGCCGGTGGTGCATCAACATTAACAATGCAAATTATTAAAAACACTTTCACATCACGTGATGCAACCATAACTCGTAAGTTTACTGATATCTATATGGCTATCTTTAAACTAGAACGTAAATATACTAAAGAAGATATTATTACCTTCTATGTTAACCAACCTTGGTTAGTTGAAGGATCTTGGGGAGTTGAACAAGCTTGTCAAACTTACTTTGGAAAGTCAGTTCGTGATTTAACCCTTACAGAAGCTGCATTGCTTGCTGGTATGTTCCAAGCTCCAGCATCATATGATCCATTCGTTTATCCAAAGAATGCTGAAGGAAGACGTAATACCGTATTAAACTTAATGTATCGTCATGGTTATATTACTGAAGATGAACGTGATATTGCTAAATCTATTCCAGTGGAATCATTATTAACTGCGCGTAAAGAAAGTAAAAATAAATACCAAGACTTCATTGATACTGTTGTTGAAGATGTTATTGCTAAAACTGGTAATGACCCATATAACATTCCAATGGAAATTTATACAACAATGAATCCTGATGTTCAAGATGTTGTTTTAAAAGTTCAAGCTGGTGAAAGCGGTTATACTTTCGTCAACAATGTAGTTCAAATGGGTGTTGCTATTACTGATACTAAAAATGGTAGTGTTGTTGCAATTGGTGCTGGTCGAAACCGTGTTGGTGAACGTCAATTAAATCGTGCAACAATGATCGAAAGACATCCAGGTTCTACTGCTAAACCAATCTTTGATTACGGACCATACATTGAATTTAATAATGGTTCTACCTACTCTCCATTCTTAGATGAACCAATGAAATACTCAAATGGTACATCCCTTAAAAATGCTGATGCTAA
>JAEEKO010000041.1 GCA_016282415.1 Caryophanales bacterium
ATAAAGTTCCGTAAGGATGATGATATTGAAAACTCTTAATAAGAGTTTTTTTTCTTTTCAAAAATAGCTCTATGTGATAAAATTAAAGGTAGTATAGATAGTAGGTTATTATATGAAAAAGAAAAGCGTATTTAAAAAAATTATTGATTATACTTTAAATATCCTAATGGTAATTTGTACTATTTTTTTGTTGATATCTATCTATAACTTTATTCAAGTAAAAGTATTAAAAAATGATTATTCTAATTTCTTTGGTTATACTTTGTTTGAAGTTGAAACTGGTAGTATGAAACCAACTATTAAACCTGGAGATTGGATTATTTTAAAAACTTCAAAAGATGTTAAAGTAAACGATATTATTACCTATAAACAAGGCAAAAATTTTATCACGCATCGTGTTATTGAAACATATCGTAATTCTTATGTAACTAAGGGTGATAATAATAATTCTAAAGATAGTCCAATTGCTCAAAAACAAGTGGTTGGTAAAGTAATTAAGATATTACCAAAGTTTGGTATTTTAAAGAAAACCATTTTTAATCCAATTGTAATTATATTCTCATTAATTACTTTAGTTATTTTAAATCTATATTTAAAAATGGGTAAAAAAGAAGATTCAAAATTATCAAAATTATTTGCTAAGTTTAAAAAAGTTGAAAATGAAACAAAAAAGACAACTATTGATAATCAGTTAGATAATTTTGAAGATGATCCTGAAGAGGATGATTTAAGTAAAACTAAACTATATCGTATCATTTCGGTAAATGATGATGATTATCAAACTGAAGATTTAGATGCTGAACAAATTGAAGAATTAGTTAAAGTTGCTAATGAAGAAGATGATCAACCTGATGAAATGAGCAAAACATCAATGTTTAGAATCATTCATGTTGAAGACGATGATGATGACGAAGAATATATTCCAGAGGAAGAACCGGAAACTACCGAACCAGAAGTTGAAGCAAAACCAATTAAGAAAAAAGATATTAAACTAAATGCTATTGAGATTGAAACTAAGACGGTTGATAAAAAGATTACTAAAGACTATATCAATGAAAAGATAAATAGCAAGAAAGCAAAAAATATTATTGATAAAACTTTCTTCATTAAGAAAATAATTTATGATGAAATTCTAAATATTTTATTAAGAGATGGTTATGTATATATTTGCAAATCAGTATTACGTAATGATTTCATGGAAAAATACTTTGAATTAAGATATTTTGGATTAGAAGAAGAACGTAGTAATACAACTAGTTTATTAAAGGATTATCGAGATGAATTATTAAAGAAATATGTTCGTGATGAACAGAAGACTAATATTGTTAATGCTTATGCTCAAGCGTTCTTGTTTATTAATAAACTAGAAACTAGAAAGAACTTTAATATTGAAGAAGAATTAACTAAAATGTATGGTTATGATAAATATGTAACTCATAATATGGCAGTTAATATTAATAACGTTTTAAACTTCGCTACAGATGCATTAATTAATATTCTAAATAAATTTGATACTAATGCTTTTGAAGTTAAATATAACAAATTTGCTAATACCACTAATTGGTATGGCGCTTATTTAAAACATAATATAAACTTTAGTAAAGTATATAGTGATTATATTGTTAACAAAACATATAACGAAGGGGTTATTTCGGAAGATAAGTTAGCAGTATTAATTAACATTGTTTTATGCCAAATGGCTAGCGATATATTAAAACGCGATTACAATACTAAGTATTATATCTACATTCCCGAACCATTATATGGTAAAGATAAAAAGTTAGATAAGATTGCATCATTATTTGATAATGATTATGCTAAAAATCATTTAATTATTGCTAGTACTTTTGCTAATATTATAAATAATAAAGATGATTTATTAAGGTTAAAGAAAAAAGGTTATAATTTTGCAATAATCTTTGATCAAGAACGTGAAATAAAAGAAAAAGAATTAGGTTATGTTTATATGGCAGAATCATATTTCATTGATAAGAATTATGATTTAAAAGTTGCTAAAAAACAATTACCTAAAGATATTATTAATATTGCAATTGTTGATGATACTAACAAGAAATTAGGTAACTATGGAGGTGAATTATAATGAATACATTTATTAGATTCTTTTATGAATTCATTTCTATCTTTGTTGGTGGTATTGTTGATGTTGGTAAAGGTATTTACTATGGTGTTACCAAAATGTTTAATATCTTTAAATATAAAAAGATCTTAGATAGTTATAAAACATCATTTAATATTTTTGAATGGATTTTAGCAATTTTAACAATGGTTATTCTAGTAGTTATTGTTGGTGCTGCACTCTTCCTAATTATTAGTCGTTTACGTCGTTATTTAAGATTACGTCGTCAAAAACTAAATCAAGATGAATTATTAGATGAAATTGGAAATTTAAATAAACAAGTTAAAAAACTAATGAAAGAAAAAGACGAATTAATGGCAATGAAAGTTTCACAACTTGGATTAAGTCCTAATGATGAAGAAAATCCATCTGATTCTAATTCGACTGGTGAACCAGGTGAAGAAGGCGACGAAGAAAACATGGATGGTAATGCCGGTGATATTCGTTTCCCTAAATTAGTTCGTATTGATAAAGAAATGGAAGGCTTTAAAGCAAAGAATTACAATAATAACTTCACTCTTGAAGAATTAATTGATAATTTCCGTTGTTTTGCCGCTACCCAATTACATTTATATTATAATGAATCTTTATTAAGAGCATTCTTTGGTGGTTTAGCTTGTAGTAAGTTAATTATCTTACAAGGTATTTCTGGTACAGGTAAAACATCTCTTGCTTATGCTTGGGGAAAATTTGTTAAACATAATTCATGTATTGCATCAGTACAACCATCATGGCGTGATAAAACGGAGTTACTTGGTTACTTCAATGAATTCACCAAGAAGTTTAATGAAAGTAACGTATTAGAAGAATTATATATTTCTCGTTTTGATGATGATATTCATACGGTAATTCTCGATGAAATGAATATCGCTCGTGTTGAGTACTATTTTGCTGAAATGTTATCAGTTTTGGAAGTTCCAAACCGTAATGAATGGGTAATTGAACTTGTTACAACAACTTGGTTAGATGACCCTAAGTTATTAGATCATGGTAAATTAAGATTACCATCAAATCTATGGTACATCGGAACAATCAACAACGATGACTCAACATTCATGGTAACCGATAAGGTTTACGATAGAGCGATGCCAATCGATATTAACGAAAAAATTGATCCATTTACTTGTCGTGAACAAGAAGCAATGGATATCAACTGTAGTTATGTTGAATCATTATTTAGTAAAGCCTTTGAAGAACATGCCGTATCTGATAAAGGTATAAATATTATTAATAAACTAGATGATTATGTTATTCAACATTTCCGTATTGCTTTCGGTAATCGTATTATGAAACAACTAAAAGCATTCGTTCCTGTATATGTTGCATGTGGTGGTGACGAAGTATCCGGAATTGATTATTTCTTAGCTAAAAAAGTATTAAGAAAATTTGAACAATTAAACCTTATCTTAATTCGTGATGAAATTGATGGTTTCGTTAAATACTTAAATAAAGAATTTGGTAATGGTAATATGAAGGAATGTATTGAATTCCTAGAACGTCTTAAAAAATCAGCTTAGTAGAAAGAAGGTGTTAAGGTGTCTAAAGCAATCAGTTTGTCGATTGATGAACGTACTAAACAAGAAACTGATAACTTTAATCGAAATAACAAGTCTGAATTAGATTATAATTCTTCAATGAATGATGATATTAATTCCTTGGAATGGTTAGAGATAATCGAAGAAGTATGTCCATATATTGATAATATTGTGCGTGCTCCGAAAGTATCACTGGTTGGTGAAACTGAAGTTAGAAAAATAGAAAAAGCCAAAAAAACCAGTGTTGATACTGTAAAGGACTTATCTAAACACACTGACTATATTGATAAAGTAGATCCCGTTACTGGAGATGTTCTACCATCAAAGTTATTAGTTAGTTTTCGTGAAGATACATTTAATACCTATGAAAATCGTTTTATCTATACTTTGATTTTAAATCTACTAAGATTTATGATGGAAAAAGAAGAAAAATTAAAAAGTTATAAGCCTAAAGTTAATCGTTCATTAAAATATAATGCGGTTACTACTAATGGTAAAGAAAAAGTATGTATTAGTTTAGATATTGATACAATGCCTACTGGTAAATCAAAAGAAGGCAGTGATCTTGATAAAGCATTAAATAATATTAAAAAACGAATGAAAAAAATTCGTCAATTTATTAATGCTTGGTTAGCTAGTGAATTAATTACTTCATTAGAAAAACAACATGCTATTTTGGTAATGCCGCCCGTTAAAAAAACCAACTTAATCTTAAAGAATCCAAACTTTAAGATGGCTACTAAATTATGGGATTATCTATATAGTGTTAATACACCAGATAAAAAGAAAACTGACGGTTTAAATTCGAATGGTGATGATTTATTAAAATACTTATTAGATTCATCATTCTTATTAGATTATTATGTATTGGATTCTATTTCCATAGATAAAAATATGCAAAAAGAAAAGCTTTGTAAATATGCTTTAATGATTATTATGAATCAAGTTCAAACGGCAGTTAATATCTTAATGGAAAATGGTATTAAAATTAGTGAACAAGAATTATTAAAGCTATTAACTACTGAGTATTCAAAACGTAAGAATGCTAGTCAAATTGGAAGCAAGGATATTAAAGAAAAATTCCAAAAGGAAATGGATGACTATTTAAGTCGTACCAGTAAGTATTTGTAGGAGGATTAAATGAAAAAATTAAAGGAAAATAAAGTAGTAAAGGTAATAAGCATTATTATTAAAATAATTATCTTTATCTTATTATTAGGATTTATTATTTCGGTTTGTTTACAACGATTCAGTAATAATAAATTATCAATAATGAACTATCGAATGTTCACTGTAATTTCAGGATCAATGGAACCATTATATAAGATCGGTGATGTATTGATTGCTAAAGAAGTTGAACCTTCAGAAATTAAAGTTGGTGATAAAATTAGTTACTTAGGAAGAGCTAATAATTTTGCTAACAAGGTAGTAACCCATGAAGTTGTGGGAATTGATAAAACTGAAGATGGAAAATATTTATTCCATGCTAAAGGTTTAGCAAATATCGTAGAAGATCCAATAGTATATGAGGATCAATTATATGGTAAAGTAATTTATAAATGTTTATTAATATCATTTGTTTATAAAATAGTAAGTACTAATATTGGATTTTACTTATTTATAATAATTCCAGTATTATATATAGTATCTTCAGAAATAATTTCAATTATGATTGATAAAGAGGAGAAAAGAAGATCTAAAGAATAAGGATGTGATTAAATGAAGGAGCGATATAAACGATATATTAAAATCTACTGGTTACCCGTTTTATTTATTGCGACTTCATTTATTTTTACTACATTTGCATGGTTTGCATATAGTGGAATAAACCGAGTATCCACCGAGATTGATGTTAAAGCATGGTATATTGAATTATCTAAAGATGGCGAAAGAGTATCAAACGATATTGTAATTACTTTAAATGATGTATATCCCGGAATGGAACCAGTTCACGAATTAGTTAGTATTCAAAACAAAGGTGATTCTGATGCTAAATTAAGTTACCAAGTTGCTAGCGTTCGTGTAATGGATAATGAGATTGATTTACTTAATACTGCTGATATCAATGATACTTTAGCACATCAATATCCGTTCCATGTAAATATGGAATTAAGTAAACAATATATTAAAAGTAATAATGATTCTTCTACTTTTGAAGTATCAGTTACATGGCCTCTTGATTCTTTAAATGATAATTTGGATTCACAATGGGGTACCAATTCATATAATTTTCAACAAGCGGAAAGAGCCCGCTTAGCAGCTGATGCTAATTATAATGTCAGACCAGCGGTTAAAATTGTTATTAGTGTTATGGCTGAACAATATATCAATGATCAAAATGATAGTGATATGCGTTATAACTTGGGTGATACTATTCTTTATGACGTATTATTAAATAAAAAGTGTAATACTTTAGGTAATACGTGCATTAGCACAACTGTTATTGATTATAATAACAAGAACAGTGACCAAAGTGTTACATTAATGCCAAGTTTATATAACACGTTACCAGATACTACGATTGCTAACTATAATACTACTTATGATAATTACGTTAGTTCATGGACTAGTGTTAATCGTAAAATGACTTTGAGTGATATGTTGAATATTGTATCGCATGATATTGTTAATACTAATATTACTGCAAGTAACATTTCACCACAAGTATTAGGTAATATGACTGGTAGTAATCGTATTAATCAAACTACTACTAATATTACGAACTTAAATGGTACAATTAATTTTGATAATTTACGATTCACTTATTTAAGTCATAGTGGATGTTTCTGGTTAGATACGGCTTATGATACAGATCGTTATTTTGCTTTAAATAAAGTTGATAATAAATCAATGATTACTGGTGTTGATAAAATATCAACGTGTAAGATTATTCCAGTTATTATTGCTCCAAAAAATAACTTACAATAGAAAAGCTTACTTTTCTATTTTTCTTTTTATATTATAGGAGGATAATATGATAAAGTTTAATCAATTATTTATTAAGGTTTTTTTAAATAAGTATTATGATTATATTTTTCCACCAACATTCTTAGATCCTAATATCGGTTCTGGAAAAATCTATGTTTTTGATAATTATCAACAATTAAAGGCATTTTTAAGCCAATATATTGATGATGTTGATGAAGAAGTATGTAATCATGTTATTGCTGGTAAAACTACCCATTCTGGTAAAATAATAGTTTATCAACATGTTTGTCATAAATTTATTATAAAATGCCAAGATAATAAAGAAATGACATTAAGAAAACGTGTCAATAACCATAAATAAAATTATGGTTATTTTTTTAACCATGATATAATGAAAATGTAGGTGATAATATGAATAATTATGACATTATTATTGTTGGTGCTGGACCAGCAGGATTAACTGCTGCTATTTATGCAGCACGTGCTTCAAAAAAAGTGTTAGTATTAGAAGCTAAAAGTTATGGCGGCCAAATCATTGAAGCAGTTGATATTGAAAATTATCCAGCTGCAATGCACATTAATGGTTTTGATTTAGCAACTAACATGTATAATCAAGCCTTAGAATTAAAAGCAGAGATTAAATTTGAAAAAGTAATAGAAATTAATGAGGCTTTAGAAGTAACTACGACTAAAGATAAATATCAAGCTGGGGCGATTATTTTAGCAACTGGTTCTGACCATCGTAAATTAGATCTTCCTAATGAGGATGAATTACTTGGAAAAGGGGTTTCATATTGTGCAACATGTGATGGCAATTTCTATCGTGGTAAAGATGTTGCAGTAGTTGGTGGTGGCAACTCAGCATTAGAAGAAGCATTATATTTAAGTAACATATGTAACCAAGTTTATTTAATTCATCGTCGTGATAGTTTTAGAGGTGATCAAAAAACTTTAGAACAAATCAAAGCTAAAAATAATGTTAATATTATTTTAAATAGTAATGTAACCAAGATTAATGGTACTGACCGTTTAGAAAGTATTGAGTTAAATAACAATCAAGTATTAAATGTTAGTGGACTGTTTGTAGCAGTAGGACATATTCCGGAAAACGAGAATTTTGCGAAAATTATTAACTTAAATGATAATGGTTATATCATTGGTAATGAAGATTGTTTAACTAATGTTCCTGGTATTTTTGTTGCTGGGGATTGTCGTACTAAAGAATTAAGACAGTTAGTTACTGCTACCAGTGATGGTGCAATCGCTGCTGTTAAAGCAATTAAATATATCAGTAAATAGAATAAACTAGTATAAATGATACTAGTTTTTTGTTGATAAATATCGTATTTTAATTAAAATAGCATAATAAGATAAAAAAAAAGATTTGATAATAATTAGTGAAGTATTTACTATAATTTAATAATTTGTTAAAATAATTAACAGAAGGAGAAGTAATTGATGAAAAAGAGTTTTTATTTGGGTTTAGTGCTTATGCTTTCAGTTTTATTAGTAACTGGTTGTGAAAATCCTGTTCAAAAGGTTGTTGATAAAGCTAAAGATAAAGTTGAAACTAGTGTTGATGAAAAAGTAAAGAATACAACTGATAAGGTTAAAAATGATGTTAAAAAAGTTGTTGATAGTGCAACTAGCGAAAAATTAGTTTGTTCTATGAGTCAAGTTCAAAATGGTATGAACATGGAAATGAAAGTTAGTCTTGATTATGATACAAAACTTAATCAACCTAAAAACATTTCTATGGAAATGAATATGAACATTGGTACTGAGACGATGGAAGTAATTAAATCATCTGAAATGGATTTATGTTCTTATTTTACATCAAAAGATAAGGTTTCTGGTAAGTGTACATCAACATACACAAATGATTCAGTTCAATTAAAATATGAAATTACTGAATCTGAAATGGCTGAATTAATTAAAGAAGACAATAACTCAGAAGTTCATACTTTTGCTGAATTAAAAGCAGCATTTGAAAAAGAAGGATTTAAATGTAATTAAAAAAGTAGTTCTTATTGAACTACTTTTTTTCTACTATTTCATAATCGGCTTCTTGTACTTTAACTGTTGTTACATCTGGTTTTACAAATTGATAACAAATATAACCAATAATATCAATTGCACCATAACAAATTAATACAATTCCAAATCCAATTACTTCTAAATATTGATAGCAAATAGTAAATACGCCACCACCAATCATTATTAAAGACATTAATAATAATGGAATAAACATTTTAGTTTTAAATACTTTAAATGAATTAATTAAACGATTAATACCAATAAAGATAATAATCATTCCCAATGTAATACGAATACCTTGCTCAATATATTCATAGAATAGAATACAAGCAAGTCCGATAAGTAATGATATTATTGCAACTACGATATCCCATTTACCAGCTTTTTCTTGATATTTTTTACTGAAATAAACCCAGGTAAATTTAATTACTGCAAGGATTATTAATAATCCTCCAAATACGTATGAAATAAATGCTTGTGATTCTTCAGGATAAGTAACTAAAACAACTCCTAATACTAAAATTAAGATTGCATATATTAAGCTAAGAACATTTTGATATGATTTAATTTCAATCTTTTTCATATATAACCTCTTTTCTGTATTCATTATACAATTAATTATATATTTTTAGCAAGACCATGATATAATAATAATGAGGTAATAATATGATAAAAGAAATAAAAATGTTTGTATCTTATTTGATTTATTATTTTAAACATTTTAAGGAATTAGATAAAAAAGATAAAGAAAAAAGCGTCATGCTTATCATTTATTTAGTGGTATTTACCATTTTATTAAGATTCCCAATTGTTTTAATTCGTGAATCATTATTATATTTTATGACCATTTATGACATGCCAAACATCAAGATGGCTGCATTAATATCTCAAATTGTTGTTGAAGTAATATATGCATTAGTTGCATTATCATATTTCCCAAAAGCATTTAATGAAAAAGTTGCTAAGAAGTATCTTGTAAACTAAGTGTAAAGTTTTGGGCCTGGTTGCTGAAAATAAGTTAATAATAATTTATAATAAATTAACAAGGAAAGAGGAATATTTTATGGAAAATATTGCAAACACATTATTACAAATGGTTCGTGATAGAGATTCAAGTTCACGTCTATTATTAAGTAAGGGAGAAGTATCATTTTTAATTAATGATTGTATAAAGAATGTTTTTGGAACTAAAGAATTAATACCTATCCAAAAAAATGCTGCTGATGAAGATTATTTAGTATCAATAAAATTCGTTGCCGGAGAAGATGTGGTTCGTACTGACGTTAAAAAAGCTAATCGACAAGAAGATATTTCTCGTCGCGAAAAATTTCAAGGGGTAATGAATGCTATTGACGAAAACGTTGATGATGTTGCTTACACTTTAGGTTATTCTAATAAAGGACAAGCTATTACTTGTACTAATAAAGATAATCAAGTATTATTTGCTGTTGTTGATAAAGATGGTCTTTTATATGCAACCTCAAAAGTTATTGCTAATGATGGCGTTGTTACTGAGGTTGAGAGAACCTACAATTGTGAGAACCATGATAGTTCTTTAAAGGTTACCGTAAATAATCAAACTACAATTGATGCTAAACTTAATCCTTATAGTTATAAACCTGACTATAATACCGAATTATTAGGATTTATTTCTGGCGGTAAAAATAAAGGTGATATTGTAATGTTTGATGATCAATATAACATTGAAGGGCTTACAAACAAACTTAATGAAGAATTTAAGTTTCATCCCGAAGAATTACATCAAGGCGAAGGAATGAAAATGTAAAAAAATTAAACGATTTTTATTGAAAAAATCGTTTTTTTGTTGTATGATTTTACGGAGTTTTGATTTTGAAAGAAGTGAAATCATATGGATAAAATTATAAATATTGCAGTTGTAGCACACGTAGATGCTGGTAAAAGTACTTTAGTTGATGCCTTACTTGATCAAGCCGGTGTTTTTAGTGAACGTGAAGAAAAAGTTGACTGTGTAATGGATAGTAATGATATTGAAAGAGAACGTGGTATTACTATTTACTCTAAAAACTGCGCTATTCGTTATAAAGATTATAAAATTAATATTGTTGATACTCCGGGACATGCTGACTTTTCTAGTGAAGTAGAACGTGTTATTAAAACTGTTGATACGGTTGTACTATTAGTAGATAGTCAAGAAGGTCCAATGCCTCAAACTAAGTTTGTATTAAAGAAAGCACTAGAACAAAACTTAAGACCAATCCTATTTATTAATAAGATTGATAAAACAGATGCTCGCCCTGAAGAAGTAGTTGATATGACCTTCAATTTATTTATGGAGTTAAATGCTACTGATGAACAACTAGACTTCCCAATTATTTATGGTATTGCTAAGCAAGGTATTGCAACATTAGATTTAAATAATCCTGGTAGTGATATTACACCACTTTTAGACACGATTATTAAACAAGTTGAACCTTTTAAAGGTGATGAAAACGATAATTTACAATTACAAATTTCCAATTTAGGTTATGATGAATACATTGGTCGTTTAGGAATTGGTCGTATTACTAAGG
>JAEEKO010000042.1 GCA_016282415.1 Caryophanales bacterium
ATTATTAGTAAATTAAGGATGATAAAAATTATGAAGGCATTTATTCGAAAACTGAAAAAACGTAATAAAGTTTTTTTATTAACCTATTTAATTGGATTAATTACTTACCTAGTTACATCTATTATTATGGTTAATAATATTCTAAACTTACAAGGTATTGAAACAACTATCAGAATTATTTTAATAATTCTTATTTATTTCTTTTTATTTATTTATTTTACTTTTGGTTTCTTATCTATTATGGATAAACGAAATAAAACCTTTATTATTTTATCGATCATTACTTATTTAACTATTCCGGTATTTATTTTTAGTTCAATTATAATTGATGATATTGTAGATCGTATTAACAGTTTAAATCCGGATTATATCACTTATAAAACTGTATACATTTCTTTAAAAGATAAAAAGATTACCAAAGATAGTAAAATTGGTTTAATCAATATTAAAGATGATATTGAAGGTTATATTCTTCCTAAAGAATATATTAAAAAAGAAAACATTAAAAATGAAATTGTTTATTATGATGACTACTTAGATATGATTTATGATTTATATGACAATAAAATTGATGCCTTATTTATCAATGATAGTTATGTATCCTTATATAAGGATGAAGAAAACTTAGAAAACTTAGAAACAGACACAGTTATTATTGATGATTATAAAAAACCATTAAAAAATACTTTAAGTAAGACTTCTAAAACCAAACCTCTTACTGAACCGTTTAGTGTTTTATTAATGGGAGTTGATTCAACTGAAGATGGTTTAAATGCTAATATGGCTTATAATGGTGATACCTTAATGCTTATTACATTCAATCCAGAAACCTTAAACGCTACAGTATTTAGTATTCCTCGTGATATGTATGTTCCAATTGCATGTCGAAACAACGCTAAAGCTAAAATTAATTCTTCAGCAGCTCATGGAACCGAATGTGTTATTAACACTGTTCAAAACTTTACTGATGTTCCAATTGATTATTATGTAAAGATTAATTTTAAAGGCGTTGTTGATTTAGTAAATGCCGTTGGTGGTATTACGGTTGATGTTGGTAAAGATTTCTGTGAACAAGATAGTTTAAGAAGATTTGGCAATCATGAAATTTGTTTAAAGAAAGGTGTTCAAAAACTTAATGGTGAACAAGCCCTAGCATTCTCAAGACATCGTCATTCCCTAGCACGTGGTGATATTGATCGTATTCAAAACCAACAATTAGTTGTGGAAGCATTAATGAAAGAATTAAAAAATGTTAGAAGTTATAATGAATTCAAAAAAATCTTAGATGGTATTACTAAAAATATGTTAACTAATATGAGTTCAGAACAAATCATGTCCTTTTATAATATTGGCAAAGACATGGTAAAAAATTCCTTAAAAGGAAATGATTTCATTACAATTGATAAAACTTACTTAGAATATTATGATTTACCAGTATATTTAAAAGGATCAAATACCGTTACTTCCGCATTAGGTTACTATACTGGATCTCTAGATGCTATTAAAGATTTAATGAAAAACAATTTAAGTACTAAAGAATTAAATAACTATGCTGATTTCAATTATGAACGTGGTATTGAATATAAACCAATAGTTACTGGTAAAGGTATTACTAAAGGTAAAAATGATATTGCAATGCCAAGGTTAACTGGGAAAACTCTTGCTGATGCTCAATATGTTGCTAATCAATATGGTCTAATCTTAAATGTTAACTATGAAACAACTGGAGCCACTCCAGGTACTATTATTAATCAAAGCATTCGTTACGGAGCGTTCATCAATAAAGGTGATTCCCTAATAATTACAATTGAACAATAAAAAAGACGTTTATTATTAAACGTCTTTTTCATTAATTGTTTCTACTTTAACAACTAATAATTTTTTACCATCTTTAACAAGGGTTATATTAGCATGATTACTAGCATCATAGTTACTATCATAAGACCATGAAACATCTACTAAGTAACCTTCTTCTTTTTTGTTAAACATAGTATCTTCAATATTAATAATATCAACACTTGTTACATTAGGTAACTTTTGTTTACGAGTACCATAAGTATTGTCTTTAACATTCTTATAGTAAGTTGCCATTGCAAAGTTTTTAAATGTTAATTGATCAACCTCATCAACAAACTCTAAACCACCAACATCATATTTATTATTCTTATTATCTAAGCTATAAAAATCAATAACAAATAAAGTAGTTAATAATTTAGTATACTCTTCTTCATCTACTTCTTTTTTCTTTAATAGTATTTTTAATTCTTTGAATTTACTAGCATATAACTTTGAATCACGGTCTTCTAATTTATAACCATAATCATCTATCTTATCAATAACCTTAATTGTTTTAGGTTCATGTAAAGATCGTTGATAAAAGAACATACGATATACTAATAAACCACTTAACCCAATAATTAGAGCAGCAAGAGTAATTAACCAAACAATTCCCTTTTTACTCATTATTTTCACCTCGGAATGATTCTACTGGGTTTTTCTTAATTAAATCAAATAATATAATACTATTAGAAACACTTAAACGCTTTTCAGCATAATCTTTTAAATTTTGAATATAATCTTCACTAATAACCGCATCATTTTTTAATACACGATATTGTTCACTAGCATTATTATAATATACTTTACTACTTAAAATATTACCATTTGGGAAGATAACAATATTATTATTCTTAGTACTAAAAATATCATTACCTAATGCATAAGGTGATGAGAATCCCATCATATTACCAATTGTTGGTAAAACATCATACATTCCCATTGGATATTTTATTTCTTTATTAATTTTCTTTCTTAAATCTTCATTTTTAGTCCAAATAATTAATGGTGTATTCTTAGCTAAATCATAATCAAAACGATCATATTCTTTATAATGACTATCATTTTTATTATAGGTTGTACCTGTTTGATAATCATAATTAAAGTATTTGTTATATTCACTTCTACTAATCTTTGCTTCGTGGTCACCATAGAATACAAAGATTGTATCATTAAAGTAATCACTTTCTTTAACATAACTAATAAATTCACCTAATGCGCCATCAGCATAATGAGCACTATGAATATAATTACCAAGTTCAGTTCCTTCTAAGAAATCATCTTCAACTGTTTCATAAGTACCTTTACTCGAATTATAACGTTTTACCGGAACACTTAAGCTATAATCACCATATTTACTTAAATCAGCAAATGGTGAATGATTTGATAAAGTAATAATAGTTCCCATATAATTTTGATTATTTTGTTCAATTTCTTCAAGATATGGCATGATTTGAATAAAGAAATCATGATCACTAATACCTAATCCTACTACTTGATTATCACTAAACTTAAAGTCTTTTTCGGAATAGAAACGATCATAACCAAAACTCTTATGTAGTTTTTCACGGTTCCACATTGATGCTTTATTACCATGCATTGAGAATGTGTAATAACCTTGTTCTTTTAATAATTTTTCAATAGTAATATATTTACGATTATAATAACTAACTGCAACCGTACCAGATAATGCTGGCATTAAGCTTGTATTTAAAGTAAATTCTGTATCACTTGATGTTCCAACACTAATTTGTGGATTAAAGTTAGAGAAGAACATTCCCTCTTTCGCAAGTTGATGCGTATTTGGAAGAACTTCTTTACCGTTAAATGAGAAATCAAATAAGATTTGTTGAACACTTTCCATATGAACAAAAACAACATTTTTACCTTTAAATATATCGGTA
>JAEEKO010000043.1 GCA_016282415.1 Caryophanales bacterium
TCTATACTTATAATAAGTTTTAGGGCTTATATTAAGTACGGCACACATGTTAGTAAGTTTATAACTGTTTCTATATAAATTTATAAATGTTACTTTCTCTCTCGTTGTGCCTTGAGGAAGGCTTGGTATTTTTTTAATATTTCATATCTTTCTTTCCAATCTTCTTTTGTTAAATTTTTTTCTTTTCGTCTACCAAGTTTTAGTCCATTCACAATATATTTCTCAGGATGATTTAATTTAGAAGTCCATGTTTTTATAGTTCCAGATGGAATATTATATTTTTCTGATAAATACTTTATATTATGTTTTTCTTTATATTCTTTTAGTACCATTTCTTTAACGTCAAATATGTAACTATTGAATTTTTGTCCTTTTTTAGCCATTGAAAAATACACCTCCTTTCGGAAGTGTATTATATCATTATTCTTGAACTGGTTTTTTTATTTGATGTCTCCTCTAAGGGGTGCAGTTCAATTCGATTGGTTTTTTATTTTAATTAAGTGGTTGACTTATCTTTTAGTTCTAATTTTGTGCCAATTTCTGCTTCTTTTAGTTTTTTGATAACTTGATCATAAGAACTACGAGCAGCATAACGAGAATAACTACAGCTATATGTAGTAACTATTCCATCATTAGTCACATCAATAATTGCTTTATTGTCATAATATGTACATTCTTTAGCAACAGTTACTTCATCACAAGGTGAGATAATAAATGGTTTACCTTCTTTAGTAGGAAGATAACTATCTGCTAAGATTGGAATAAATATAACTTCTTTTTTTTCATCTTTTAATAATCCAACAAACATATTTGATGCAATTGGTTCAATAGAATTATAACCATTAGCAATAGTCATATATGGTTCATAAGATTTATCTGCTCGTTTCAATTTTGTAACTAACGTTGTTTCATCTTGATTACTAGCGATAAAGAAATCTGGAGATAATCTTTCAATTGAATCATAAATACTAGGTGTCATTCTTTTTATAAAATGATTCCTATAGGTTATATGGCAACTACTATAAGGATTATAGTCATTACTAACAGAGTAATAACAAGCATCAAATAATCCATATTTACCGTTCTCTTTAACAACTATACTGCTATAACTTAAAGGTTCAATATCATCATATTCACATGGAAGTTCAATAACGCTTTTTAATTCTGGTAATCCACCACATGTTGCATAATGACAAACTTCAAAATTCCAGTCAGCAGTAAGCCCAATAAAACCTTTCTTTACTTTTCCATCAATGATTTGCTCCACTATCATTTGCTGACCATCAATGTCAAAAGTAATATTAGAATAAACTGCTGGTACTAATGGTTTATATTCAAATTTTTTGTTTTTTGCTTCATTTATACTATAACCTGGCAAACAATCTGTTTCACAAATTTTTTGCTCTAATCCATATAATACATTCCCGTTTTCATCAGTTTTTGAAATTTGTCTAACTTTGATACATAATGTGTATTTACTATCATCAAAATAATCTCCAGTTGTTTCTATTTTAAAACAATCATCAGAGAATACTTTGTCATCTTTAATTATTTTCATAATTATTTTTCCCCCCACTTTTCAAGTTGGTTAGTATTATATCAAAAAAAGTGAAAAAAGCAAGAAAAAAGAGCATTTCTATGCTCTTTTAATTTTTTCAATATACTCATTTAAATCATTATTTTCACAAATATATGCACCACTAACTACACGGTTAGCTCCAGCTTCCTTACATAGTTTAGCAGTAATATCATTTACGCCACCATCAACATTAATATCAAAGTTCAAATCAAGATAACTTCTTAATTTTGTTAATTCTTGAATTTTCGTTAGGACCTCTGGCATAAACTTCTGTCCACCCTCGCCCGGTACAACGCTCATTACTAATACCGAATCAACTTTGGATAATAATGGCTTTATCGCACTAACTCCCGTTTCTGGATTAATAGCAATTCCCGCTTTAATATCTAAAGTTTTAATCGCATTAAGTAATGCACTTAAATCTTCGTCAATTTCATAATGAATATATATTAATTTAGTGTTTAGTTCTTGATATTCTTTAAAATAAGTTTGAGGCTTTTCAGTCATTAAATGAACTTCTAAAGGTTTAGAATTAGTTCCTACCCAATTTTTAACATCGCTTGGAAGGATTGTTGTTCGTGATACAAATTTGCCATCCATTTGATCAACATGGATATAATCTGCAGTACTATCATTTATTCTTTTAGCTCTAGTTTCCATATCATCTAAACCTTTAAGAAAAGAAACACTTACTTGCATTTAACTCACCTCTAATACTTTTTGTAACAATTATCACTTAATATTTTTAAATAATTATCATATCTACTTTTTAATATCTTACCAGCATTTACTAATGTTTTAACTCCACAGTCATCTTCTTTATCATGTTTACAATCACCATATTTACAAGTTGCATCACGAAATTCATAAAAAGTACTTTTAATCATTTCTGGATCAACCTTTGTTAAATCAACTGAAGAAAAACCTGGAGTATCCGCAACATAGAAATCCAATACCGGATATATTTCAGTATTACGAGTCGTATGAACTCCACGGCCAAGGGCTTCAGAAATTGGTGATGTTTTTAAATCAAATTCCGGGTTTAGTTTATTAATTAAGCTACTCTTACCAGCACCAGTTTGACCAGTTAATACAATAATCTTATTAGATAATGCTTTTTTTAACGATTCTAAATCTTCATTGGTAAAAGTTTTAATTCCAATACTATTATAATACTTAATTAAAATATCAATATAACTACGTTCTTCTAAACTAATTAAATCAAGCTTAGTAAAACAGATTACTGGTGTTATCTTTTCTTTAATAACATTGCACAGTAATTTATCTAAAAGTAGTAAATCTAAATTAGGTTTTTTAACGCTGGTTACAATTAAAGCCATATCAACATTAGCAATATCCGGACGATTTAATTCATTCTTACGATCTAAAATATCTAAAAGATAATTGTTGTCTGGATCGATAATAACATGATCACCAACTAAAGGGGTAAGCTTGTCAAAACGAAACTTACCTCTTGGTTTGCAATCATAAAAATTGTCATTAGCTTTAACGGTATAAGTATTACTAATATTTTTAATAATAATACCTTCCATTATTAATATAACCCCGTATCATTTTCATCTGGTTGTTCAGTAACTAAAGTTGATACTCGAATTGTAAGTGAAGTATTTTCCGTTACCGTATAACCAGCTGGTTTACTTTGATAAATAATAGTTCCTTCTGGTTGTTCTGCATTATAAACTGTTTCAACATTTAAAGTAACGTTATGTTCACTACAGAATGCTTCTACTTCTTTTAGAATATACGCACCACTTGTGAAATCCGGATATACAGTTACTACATCAGGAATATATAAGGTAATCGTATCGCCATCAGAAAGTTTAGATCCTGGTTCAACATCTTGGCCAATTATTTCCATATCATTGTAGTTTTTCGTATCATCAACTTCTTGTTTTTCAACCTTCGCATAAATACCATGAGCTTTTAATTCACCAGTAACTTCACTAGCGTTACGACCAGTATAATCTTCAACAGTCAATTTAGTATCACCTAATGATACATATAAAGTTACTTCGGAATCTTTAGTCTTTTTCGTTCCGGCTTCTGGTGAAGTTTTAACAATCTTACCTTCAGGTACTTTATCACTACTAACTTCTTTTTGAACATCATTAACTTTTAAGTCAGCATCTTGTAATTTTTTAATTGCTTCTTTAACCGTTAATCCAGATACATCTGGAACTTCCACTTCTTTACTATTATTAAATAGTAATAAGATACCAGCAATAACCGTAACCGTTAATACTAATCCGGTAAAGATTGCTGCTAAAATAATTAATATTTTATTGTCTTTCTTATATGAATCTTCAGTTATTTGAGTTGCAATTTCTTCTTCGTCTTCTTTTACTTCAGTCTTAGCTGGTTTACGAGTTGCAATCTTCATATCATCTTGATCTAGTTCTTGATATGGTAATTTATAAGGTTTTTCATTAACTCTTGATTCATCCAAACAAGTTACTAAATCATCATGCATTTCACGTGCATCTTGATATCTATTTTTCGGATTCTTAGCGGTTGCTTTTATAATAATATTTTCCACACTTTGTGGTAAATTAGGCACTTCATCTTTAATACTTGGAAGTGGTTCTTTTAATTGCTTTAACGCAATTTCAATTGCCGTATCACCACGATATGGTAATTTACCAGTAAGTAATTCATACATTAAAATACCCATTGAGTAAATATCACTTTTTAAAGTAGCACCTTTACCATTAGCTTGTTCTGGTGGTAAATAATGTACTGAACCCATTACTGAATTAGTTTGAGTAAGTTGCGTACTGTTTAACGCCATTGCAATACCAAAATCAGTAATTTTAATCATACCGTTTTCTAAAATCATAATGTTTTGTGGTTTTATATCACGATGAATAATATATGAATCATGGGCAACACTCATCCCATCAGTAATCTGGGTCATAATATCAATTACTTCGGATAATGTTAACTTACCACGCTTTTTAAGTAATTGTTTTAAGTGTTTACCTTCGATATATTCCATTACGATATAGTATTCACCTTTATCTTCACCAACATCGTATACTTCAACAATGTTTGGATGTGATAAACTTGATGCTGCTAGAGCTTCTCTTTGGAAACGTCTAACAAACTTTTCATCGGTTGCTAAATCACCACGTAAAATCTTAATCGCAACATCACGTTCTAAAATAGTATCATATGCCAAATAAACATTAGCCATACCACCTTCACCAATTTGTTTAACAATTTGGTAACGGTCACTAATCTTTTGCCCCTTTGTTATCATAGATTTACACCACTTTCCTTCGTTAAATAAGCGACTGTAATGTTATCTGTTCCCCCACGAGCATTACATTTTTTAATTAATTTAATTACTTTTTCTTCAATCTCTAAAGTACTATCATTTAATACTTTAATAATACTTTCATCACTTAACATATTAGTTAAACCATCACTACATAACAGAATTCCTTCACAATTAATATCAACATCAAAGATATCTAATTCAGCTTTATCACTAGCACCTAAAGCGCGCATTAAAACATTCTTCTTAGGATGGTTTTTAGCTTCTTCAGGAGTTAAATTACCAGCTTCTACTAGTAAGTTTACTAAAGTATGATCTTTCGTTACTTTATGTAATTCGTGATCTTTAACAATAAATCCAGAAGAGTCTCCAATGTTTCCAAAAAGCAAGAAACTATTAGTAAGTAACGCACAAACTAAAGTGGTTCCCATTCCTTCAGATTCTGGATGCTCTTTTGTATAATCAATTATATTTTTATTAATTTCGTTAATGTTATCATATAACCATTTACTTGCTTCCATTTTATCGCCAACACTACTTAAACTAACAAAGCGTTGACCTAAATGAGTTACGGCAATACTTGATGCTACTTCACCGGCTTTATGACCACCCATACCATCAGCAACAATCATTAAAGTTTCATTATTACCATTCTTTAAAATTGTAACTGAATCTTCATTATGAGTTCTGATTTTACCAGCATCAGTTAAATAAAATGACTTCATTAATCCACCTCTTTACTTCGCAATTGACCACAAGCCGCATCAATTTTGCCACCAAATTCACGACGAACCGTAACATTAATTTTGCGTTTCTTCAATTGATCATAAAATGCGTTTATATTTGGACTTTTCTTAAATTCAAGATGACTTGTTTCATTGTATGGAATTAAATTAACATACACATTCATTCCTTGAATTAAATCAGCTAACATATTAGCACATTCTAAACTATCATTTATATTATATAGCATAACATATTCTAGGGTTACTCGTCTATTAGTTCTTGCAATGTATTTTCTAATAGTGTCAATTAATTTGTCAATACTATACACTTTATTTACTTCCATTATACTACTGCGAATTTCGTTATTCGGAGCATGAAGACTGATAGCTAAGTTAACTTGCATATCTTCTTCCATAAATCTTTCAATTTTCGGAATTAACCCACAAGTTGATACCGTAATATGACGAGCACCAATTGCAATCCCTTTTGGATCATTGATAATACGAATAAAATTCATTACATTATCGTAATTATCAAAAGGTTCACCAATTCCCATAATAACGACACTATCAATACGTTTATTAATATCTTGTTCAATTAATAATATTTGTTCCACCATTTCAAAAGTTTCAAGATTTCTAACCTTTTTTAATCTTCCTGATTCACAAAAATGGCAACCCATATTACATCCAACTTGACTAGAAATACATACACTTAAACCATAATCATGATTCATTAATACCGCTTCAATTAAATTATCATCATTTAATCTAAATAAATACTTACTGGTCAAATGGTCAGTTTGTTTCTTTTTAATTTCAATAAAACTAAGATCATAATTATTCTTAATTATTTCACGTACTTCTTTACTTATATTTGACCAGTTATTGATGTTATATTCATGTTTCAAGTATAACCAATCAAACACTTGGTTGGCATTAAACTTTTTTAAACTTAAATCTAAAAATTCATTTATTAATGCATCACGTTGATAATTCATAATGTGTTTCATACACTTCACCACTATCATTATACCAAATTTATTAAATAATTTAACCTTATTTGACATAAAATGACAAAAAGAATTAGTTAGTCACTAATTCTTTTAATTTCTTCTACTTCATTATAATTACGATATGATAATTCATAACTATTAGCTTCAGTAGTAATAGTTATTTTTAAACTAGTTTTAGAATCGGTAATCACTACTTTACGATCAATTAAATCATATTCATAATTATTATCAACTAAACGATATTGATAAGTACTTAATAAACTAATAATACTGTTTAAATCAATAAATCCAATTTCAATATCACCATAAATATTATCAGTAATTGGTTCAAAGTAATCACCGATAATTTGATAAGCATGTTCCCCTTCAATTTGGTATTTTACAATATTACCATTATCTTCTTTATAAAAGCGCATGATATCATTATATTTTTGACCG
This sequence comes from Caryophanales bacterium, assembly GCA_016282415.1. GTDB lineage: Bacteria > Bacillota_I > Bacilli_A > RF39 > UBA660 > RGIG8386. Next base: position 7,057 of record JAEEKO010000043.1, read on the forward strand.
TTCATTTTAATTTTATTATCATTTACTTTAATGTTGTATTCAAATTCATAGTTACTACTTGCAACTACTTCAATTGTTTTGATAATATCTTGCTTCTTAGTACTATTATTTGGCTTTTGTGGTACTATTAAACTAATAATATAAAATACTACAAAAATAGTTGCAAAAAATATTAACCATAATCCTAGTTTAAAGATTGCTTTAATACGTGGATTATCATTTAAATATTTTAAAAATTCTTTAATTTTCTCCATTAACTTTAGCCCCTAACAATTCTTCTTTATTTTTACCATTTAACCAGTCACGAACTAACATAATATTTTTACCAGATGGTTTAATTTCTAAAATGGTAATTTCTTGATCTTGGCACATAATACCAATACTAGTTTTTGTAACAGAAGTAATGTACCCAGTTTTACCAGGATAACTATCTTCACCAATCAAAGCATGAGTTACTTTGATTTCTTCACCATTTAAAGTGAAATTAGCTAAAGGTGTATCAAACATACTACGAATATGATTATAAACTTCTTTAGCAGTTCTTGTAAAATCGATACGTTCATCTTCTCTTTTTAAATAGCCAACATAAGTTGCTTCTTCTTCATCTTGCTTTAAATCAAAATTTTCACCAGCAATAATCTTTGGTAAACTACGTCTTAATACTTTAACTCCAGCATCACTGATTTTTGGTTCAAGGGTTAATAACGTGTCGCTCCATAGAATTGGAACTTCAATTGCATCAATAATATTACCGGTATCGATTCCTTCATCCATGTACATTAAAGTAACTCCAGTTTTTTCTTCCCCATTATAAATAGCTTGTTGAATTGGGTTAGCACCACGATACTTAGGAAGTAGCGATGCATGAACATTAATACAACCATATTTAGGATAATCTAGAATTACTTTTGGAACAATTTTGCCATAAGCACAAGTAATGATAATATCTGGTTCCTTACTTAAAATATATTCATATTCTTCTTTTAATTTACTTGGCTTATAAACTTCAATATTATTAGCAGCTGCACAATTAGCAACTGGTGATGGTGTTAATACTTTTTTACGACCAACATAAGCATCAGCTTTAGTGACTACTAATACAACGTTGGTAGTATTGATTAATTCTTGTAATATTGGAACAGCAAGGTCTGGAGTTCCCATAAACACTACTTTTAAATCTTTCATGTTAATCACCATATTTCTAGTAATTATCATATCATAAAAAAAATAAGTATTAAACTTATTTTTTAATAAATTTTGAAGCATATGGTATTGTTTCATTGCAATTTATCTCATTTGAATTAATTTTACATCTACCAATTATCAAATTATTCTCATCAACAAACGTAATATCATCATCATCAATCTTATAATTCATTTTAACTTTATTATTATTATCTAAATATAATGTACATAAATTTTTTTCATTACATTCTAATAAATAATCTATATTTCCGCCAATACTAATGCCTGAATCAATTTGATAAACCATTTGATTAGCAACTGGAGCAACCCATTTTCCTTTTAAATTTTTTTCAGGCTTCGTACTTTTACATCCTACAAAAAAAGCACTACATATTATTAAAATTACTAATAAACTTATTTTTTTCATATTATTACCCGTTCCTTTTTAATCACAAATCCAAGTGCTTGAAGCCCAATTTATACATACTCCATGCATTCCATCCCAATTTGTCCATGATGAATACCAATAAAAAACACCACCCATGCCATTTACACTAAAATCAAAATTTTTAGAAGTGGCAAGATCAATGTCTGTCACTGCGTGTTGATATGATCCGTTCATTTGCAGATTATAATTGCGTGTCCCATTAACATATAAATCATTTTGTAATACACTATATACGCTATTAATTATATTTTGAGAAATACTAACGCCTTTTTGACCAGTTAAACTCAAATTCATATTTGTGCCATTAAACCCATAGTTAATAAATTGAACATTATTTGGATCAGAAGAGGTATTATACCATTGACGACCTGTTGCACTATCCAATGTAAAATTATTATAAATAACCCCAATTGTGTCAAAAGACTTTATCTTAGGTATAGTTTTCCATTGATTAATAATCTTTGCTTGTTCAATTGGAAATGATTGATAAATAATCAATAATCTTTTAGCATTTGTTTCCCAGCAATCGGCAGCTTCATAATGTGAGCAAGTCCATCTTGTTTGTACAGGAGTCCAATTTTTATATTCATCAGCAGTTAATACTCTCTGCCTTGAAATAGTTTGGTTTGGAAATCTGCTATTAATATAAGTAGAAGTTTCCAAATATTCTACTTTTACATCAGTTATTGGATACAATTCTCCATTTTCATCAAACCATTCATCACCTAACATAAATGGCTGTTCTAAATATAATTTTTTAACATTTACAGGAGCGCTTGCTAAAAATTGTGCCTGTTTTTCTGCGTTATTTAAACTAACTATTTCCTCATGATTACTTTCTGCATAAACAACAGTATGATTTAATAACAAAATTGTTAATATTATTATCATTTTTAATTTATTCATATTTCTTCCTCCTTTAATACTGATTAATTGTTTTAATTCTTATCGACCACCACTCCCTCGCAAAAATCATGATTATTTTCAAACACAATATATTATTTATTTTATTAATAATATTATATCAATTATATACTCTTAGGTCTAGTGTCAATTTCAACATTAATCTTCTTATCTAAGATATACATTTCATCAATTGTTTTTAACACTTGATATAAATTATCTAACTTACGATATTTTATAATAATTTGCATATTAAAATAATTATTAACTTTATACATTAATGCCATAGTTGGCCCTAAAACTTCCCCTGACTTATACTCTCTTTTAATATATGATGCTATTTTTAAACTTTCTTTAGACAGTAATTCATAATCACGGCTAGTTACTTTAATCGTTGCTAAAAAGTAATATGGCGGGTATTTCATATTTTTACGATTAATCATTTCATGTTTATAAAACATTGCATAGTTATTATCTTTAATACAATTTAAAGTATAATCCGTTGGATTCATGGTTTGAATAACTACTTCGCCCGGAATATCACTACGACCTGCTCTGCCGCTTGTTTGGCTCAATAATTGGAAAGTACGTTCATTAGCTTTAAAATCAGGCATATTTAAAGTTTGATCGGCATTAATAATTCCTACTAGGGTTACTAATGGAAAGTCTAAGCCCTTACTAATCATTTGAGTACCAAGTAAAATATCATATTCATGATTCATAAACTTATTAATAATATCTTCATGACTATTTTTCTTAGTAGTGGTATCAGCATCCATACGAATAATTCGGGCTTCCTTAAATAATTTATTAATTTCTTGTTCTAACTTCTCGGTACCAAGTCCTAAATCATTTAGGGCTTCATCACCACAATTAGGGCACTTCTCTTTGTATAAAACGGTATAGCCACAATAATGGCAACGTAAATGATTAGAAGTTTTATGATACGTTAAATTGATATCACAATGTGGGCATTTATAAGTAAAACCACAATTGCTACAAGTTAAGATTGGAGAATAACCACGACGATTTAACAACAAAATAATTTGTTCATGATTTTTTAAACGCTCTGCCATTAATTCTTTTAATAAATCGGAAATAATCATATTACGTTTCTTATATTCATCTTCCATATTAACTAAATGAATTATTGGTAAGATCGATTTTTTAGCGCGACTCTTTAATTCTAATAATTGGTATACCCCTTTAGTAGCACGAGCATAAGAATCAAGTGATGGGGTTGCACTACCTAAAACTAATGGGCAATTATGATAAGCACTACGTTTCTTTAATACTTCAATAGCATCATATCGTGGATTATTCTCTTGCTTATAAGTTTCCGAATGCTCTTCATCAACAATAATGATCCCAATATTGGTTAATGGTGCAAAGGAAGAAGAACGGGTTCCTACAACAACGCTAACTTCACCACGAATTATTTTTAAGTATTCATCTTGTTTTTCACCATTAGATAAACCACTATGAAGTACTGCAATATCATTTCCAAAAACGTTATAAAAGCGTTTAATAATTTGAGCAGTTAAAGATATTTCTGGTACTAATAATAAAGCCGTCTTTTTTAATTTCAAGGCTTTTTTAATTAATTTAATATATACTTCCGTTTTACCACTACCCGTAATACCATGTAATAAGTAAACGGTATTTTGATCAAACAAGATCCTATTATATACTTGTTCTTGTTCTTCATTTAACTTAATATTATCAACTTTTTTATCATTATTTAAAATACGATATACTTGTCTTTTTTCTTCTCTTACAATTCCTATTTTTAATAAATCGTTTAAACTTGTACCACTAATATTGGTTTTTAATATTTCTTTGAATTCTATTAATTCTTCTAAGATCGCAATTTGTTTCTTACTACGTTTATGTTCCTCAATATACTTTTCAGTATCATAAGCAGACCAATTTAACAAAATATAACTAACATACTTATTATGATCTTTATTGCTTCTTACCTTAATATCACTAGGTAACATGGCTTCATAAGCACTAATTAAACTACATAAAGTAGTTTCTTTTAAATATTTACCTAACTCTAATAATTCGTCATTTAAAACAATTTCTTCATTCTTAATTTGATAAATACTCTTAATTTCATATTCATCATTATAAGTATCACTAATACTTAATACAAAACCATTACATATGGTTTTTCCAAAAGGAACAATTACTTGCATACCAGGTTTAATAGTGTTTTTAAACTTATCTGGTATTTTATAAGTAAAACATTTATCTAAGCTTTTAACGTTATATTCAATTAAAACATTAGCATACATATAACCATTCCTTTCTAATAATTTCTGTATTTTTATCTTATCATTGATATCTTGATAATTCAAATAATTATTGGGATTATTCATCAAAAAAATCTAGGAATAATCCTAGATTTTTTCAATAGTAATCTTTAACTCATGACCATTAATATCAAGTATTTCACTACCTTCACCAACAGTCATTTTAGTAGCCAATGTTTCGTTAGCAATGTACTCTCCAAATTGTTCAAAAGTTTTTAATACTTCTGCATCACCATTATAAGTAATAGTAATTCTGTTTTCAATTTCAAAGCCAGCATTCTTACGCATATTTTGAACTTTAGAAACAACTTCACGAGCATTACCTTCATAGATCAATTCTTCAGTTAAATTAGTATTTAAAATAACAAAGTTGTTATTTTCCATATCAACGTTGAATCCTTCTTTAGATTGGATACGAATATCAACCATTTCTTTATTAATTGTTAATGTTCCATTCCAATCCGTATCAACAGTTAACGCTTCATTATTTTCTAACTTAATAATGTCACTTTCTGATAAACTATTTAATAATTCCGTATATTTACCCATATTAGGTCCGAATAATTTACCACATTCTTTAAAGTTAGGTTTAACCATAAAGTTCATATATTTAGATAAATCTTTTTCAAAGATAACTTCTTTAACATTTAATTCTTCTTTAATTAATTCAACTAAATCTCCTAAAACATCTTTAGTTTTACCATCTAAGATTACTTCACTTAATGGTTGTCTTACTTTAACTTTATTTTCTTCACGAACAAAACGTCCGATTGAGATCAAACTTCTTACTAAATTCATTTTAGTTTCAAGTAAGTCATTAAATAATGCTTTATCAGTTTGTGGGAAATCAGCTAAATGCACTGATGTTTCACCAGTTAAGTCTTGATACATTTCTTCAGTTGTAAATGGAATAATTGGTGCACATAACTTACATAAACCAGTTAATACTTCATAAGTTGTCATATAAACTGCTTTTTTAGAATTATCAAGTTCTGATGCCCAGAAACGATTACGATTACGTCTAATATACCAATTTGATAAATCTTCAGAAACAAAGTTAGTAATATTTCTAACAACATCATTTAAATCAAATTGTTCATAACCACTAGTTACTACTTCAACTAAATGATTGTATTTTGATAATAACCATTTATCAATTTCTTCACGATTTTCATAACTTACATTGCATTCATTAATATCGATATTATCGATGTTAGCATATGTTTGGAAGAAAGTATAAGTGTTCTTTAACGGATTAAAGAATTTAGAATGAACTTCTTTTAACCCTTCTTCATCAAACTTAAGTGGAGTCCAAGTTGGTGATACATAAGCTAAATACCATCTTACCGTATCAGCACCATATTTGTGCATAATTGTAAATGGTTCAACAGCATTACCTTTAGATTTATGCATCTTTTGACCAAATTTATCTAATAACAATTCATTAACTAAAACATTTTTGTATGGACTCTTACCAGTCATAAATACTCCAATAACTAGTAATGAATAGAACCATCCACGGGTTTGATCAATACCTTCAGCAATGAAATCAGCTGGATATTGAGATTCCCATAATTCTTTATTTTCAAATGGATAATGATATTGAGCAAAAGGCATTGCCCCACTATCAAACCAACAATCTATTACGGATAAATCACGAGTCATTGGTTTACCACATTTTGGACAAGTTAAATGGATTTCATCAACAAATGGGCGGTGTAAATCAATAGTTGCAGGATCAACGTTTTCAATTGCTTTTTCAGCCAATTCCGCTCTTGATCCAATCATTTCCATATGACCGCATTCTCATTTCCATAATGGTAATGGTGTTCCCCAATAACGATTTCTAGATATTGCCCAATCATTCATATTTTCAAGCCAGTTACCAAAACGTTTTTCACCAACAAATGATGGATACCAATTAACACGTTTATTTTCTTCAATAATTTTATCTTGTAATTTAGTTACTTCTAAATAATAAGAAGGTCTTGAATAATAAACAAGTGGTGAATCACAACGCCAGCAATGTGGATAATCATGTTTAATCTTTTGCTTTTTAAATAATTTATCGTTTTCTTTTAACCATTTAATTACTTCAAGGTCAGCTTCAAAAATATTCATACCTTTCCATAATCCTTCAGTATATCTGGCATCTTCACCTACTGGATTAACATATGGTAAATTATAATTCTTACCAACGTTTTTATCATCTTCACCAAATGCTGGTGCAATGTGAACGATACCGGTACCATCAGTCATTGTAACGTATGTATCGCAAGTTACAAAGAATGCTTTACCATTAACTTTGATATCGCTTGGAATCAATTGTTCATATTCAATATATTCTAAATCTTTACCTTTATAAGTATCTAATACTTGGTAATCTTCACCTAACACAGTAGATGCTAAAGCACTAGCTAAAATAAACTTATAACCTTGTGATTCAACTTTAACATATTCTTCATTAGGATTAACACAAATAGCTACATTAGAAATTAATGTCCAAGGAGTTGTTGTCCATACTAAGAAATATGCATCTTCATCTTTCTTCTTAAATGGAACAATTACGGTATTAGCATCAATTTCTTTATAACCTTGAGCTACTTCGTGAGATGCTAAACCGGTTCCACAACGTGGACACCAAGGCATAATTTTAACACCTTCATAGAATAACCCTTCATCAAAGAATTTCTTTAAAATATACCATTCTGTTTCAATATAATCA
>JAEEKO010000044.1 GCA_016282415.1 Caryophanales bacterium
AACGTATTGAAAGAAGTTCTATTGATTTTTCTAAAACCAAATTAGAACCAGGTGATGATAAATATTTAACTTTCAGTTTTGATTTAGAACCACAATATAAAATTGAAGAACAAGTTCCATGCTATTTAACTTATACTACCGAAAAGACACATGAAATTATTAAAGCTAATTTAAATAAATCTTCAATGTATGGAGCATTAGATGATATCGAAGGAATTGGACCACGTTATTGTCCTTCAATTGAAGATAAAGTAGTAAGATTTAGCGATAAAGAGAGACATCAATTATTTATTGAACCGGAAAGTAGATACTATGATGATATGTACTTACAAGGCTTTTCAACATCAATGCCTCCAGAAGTACAAGAATTAATGGTTCATAGCTTACCTGGTTTTGAAAATGCTAAAATATTAAAATATGGTTATGCTATTGAAGATGATGCGATTTACCCAACACAATTAAAGGCATCATTAGAAACGAAGATTATTGAAAACTTATTTACTGCAGGTCAAATTAATGGTACTTCTGGTTATGAAGAAGCTGCCTGCCAAGGTTTAATGGCTGGTATTAATGCATCATTAAAATTAGAAGGTAAAGACCCACTAGTATTAAAAAGAAATGAAGCTTATATTGGTGTATTAATCGATGATTTAATTACCAAAGGGATCAGAGATCCATATCGTTTATTGACTTCACGTGCGGAATTCAGATTAATTTTAAGAAGTGATAATGCTGATTTAAGATTACGTGAAATTGGGTATAACGTAGGACTAATCAACAATGAGCAAAAAGCAAGATTAGATGATAAAATTGCTAAAATTAATGAATGTTTAGAATATTTAAAAAACAATAAAGTTAAAATTGATGCGGAAAAAGAAGCTTATTTAAAAACACAAAATATCAATATTTCTAATACAACTTTAACAATTGAAAACTTGCTTAAAAGACCAGAAATAACTTTAGATATAATTAATAACTTAGTAGAAATTCCATATGATGATACAATAATGGAACAAGTTTATATTAATTTAAAATATGAAGGTTACATTAAAAAAGCTTATAAAGATGCTGAAAAATTATTAAAGTTAGAAAAGAAACAAATTCCGGAAGACATTGACTATAATAAAATTAAAAACATAGCTAGTGAAGCAAGACAAAAACTAAATGAAGTAAGACCAACAACAATTGCACAAGCAATTCGTATTAGTGGGGTTAATCCTTCAGATATTTCAATTCTTTCAGTTTATTTAAAAAAGGAATATGGTAAAGATGAATAAAGATCAATTTATTAAATATTTAATAGATAATAATATTCAATATAATGAAGAAATGTTAAATCAATTAGATATCTATGCGTCATTTTTACTTGAATATAATAGTCATACAAATTTAACAGCAATCAGAAATATTGAAGATGTATATTTAAAACATTTTCTTGATTCAATTTTATTAATTAAAAACTGGAATTTTAATTCCAGTGCTAAAGTATTAGATATAGGTACTGGTGCTGGTTTTCCAGGAATAATTTTGAAAATATTTCGTCCTGATTTAGATATAACATTACTTGATTCTAATAACAAAAAAATTGCATTTTTAAATGAATTAATTGGTAAATTAAATTTACAAAATATTTGTGTAATTAATGATCGTGCTGAAAACTTTATTATTAAAAATCGTGAAGTATTTGATTATGTAACTTCTCGCGCTGTTAGTAACTTAAATTTGCTATCAGAATTATCAATTCCTTTTGTAAAAATTGGTGGGTATTTTATTCCAATGAAAGGTAATTATGAATGTGAATTAAAGGAGAGTTTAAATGCTATAAATGTTCTTGGTGGCGAATTAATAGAAACAATAGATTATCAATTACCAATTGAAAATAGTAATCGTTCTATCATTGTTATTAAGAAAAATAAAGCAACAGATCAATGCTACCCAAGACTTTATGATAAAATCAAAAAAAAGCCATTGTAAAAATGACTTTTTTTTTATATAATGATAATAGCATAAAGGGGCTGTTAGTATGAATATTAGTAATGCGGTTTTAAATATTAAAATCGAAGATATAGTACCAAACCGTTTTCAACCCAGAGAACACTTTGCAGATGATGGCATTGAAGAGTTAGCAGCATCTATCAAAGAACATGGTATCATTCAACCATTAGTACTAAGAAAATTAGGCGACAAATTTGAAATTGTTGCTGGTGAACGTCGTTACAAAGCAGCTACATTAGCTGGTTTAACACATGTTCCAGCTATTATCTCTGACATCGATGATAATAAAAGTGCTGAAGTAGCATTAGTTGAAAATATTCAAAGAAGAAATTTAACTTCAATTGAAGAAGCTAGATCATATAAAGCAATTCTAGATAAAGGGTACTTAACCCAAGAACAATTAGCCGCTAAGATGGGAGTATCACAATCACAAATTGCTAACAAATTAAGATTGTTAAACTTATGTGATGAAGTTCAAGAAGCTTTAATGAATCAAAAGATTTCTGAACGTCATGCTCGCGCTTTATTAGGAGTATATGATTTCGATGAACAACGTAAATGGTTAAATCGAATAATTAAAGAAAGATTAACTGTTCGTCAATTAGATTTGGAACTAAAAAAATTAAATGCGGAAAAACCTGATGAAAGTGAAATAGTACCACTAGTAAATATTAATCAAGATGTTGATAGCATAAGACAAAACGCTACTGATATTATTCAACCAGAAGTTAAAAAAGATGTTTCAAGTTTTATGATACCAGATGAAAATTTCAAGAATTTTAAAATTGAAGAACCAGCTAAGGAAGAACCAGTAGTTGAAGAAATAAAAGAAGAAGAAACTGAAGAACCTTTAAATACTAATAGATTCTTTAATTTCTTGGAAGATGAGGGACCAAATATGAATATGGAAGAACCAATGAGCGATAACAAATTCTTTAATTTTGATAACAACAATAATAATGAAGAATTTATTAATCCGTTTAATAATCCACAACCAGATATGAATCAAAATATTGCTGTTGAAAATAATGTTAATGTTGCACCTGCTGCAGTAGAACCTGCACCAGTAGGACCAGAACCAATGATACAACCAACAATGGAAATGCCTGCACAACCAATGATGCAACAACCACAACCAATGGTGGAACCACAGGTGGTACCACAACAAGCAATGGCTATGGAACAACCTGCACCGGTTGATAATATGATGTATAATCAACCAGTTGCTGAACCAATGCCACAAACTCCGGTTGCTGATGCAATTAATCCGTTTGCAACTAGTGAACCAGCAGTTACAATTAATCCATTCTTAGAAGAAAATCCATTTATTGAACCTGCACCTGCTGCAGTAGAACCTGCACCAGTAGGACCAGAATCAATGATACAACCAACAATGGAAATGCCACAACCAATGATGCAACAACCACAAATGGCACCACAAGCTCCAGTACAACCAGAACCAATGCCACAAATGGTTAATCCAGCCCCAGTTGGACCATTACCAACAGCTACAGAAATTACTAATACTCCTGGTATGGTTAATCCAATGGATAATATCAATAATTTAAATCAACCAGCTAATGTTAATCAACCAGTAAATAATGGACCAGACATTAATGGCGCAATCAATGATATTAGAAATTTAGTTAGTAAACTAGAAAGCCAAGGATTCTATATTCGTTTAGAAGAATTAGCATTACCTAATGGTTACCAAATAAATATAAATATTAATAATTAAATGTTTCATTACGAAACATTTTTTTATTGGGTGCCATTAACGTAGTAAAAATTATAATAATTGGTTTTATTAAAGTCATCACTGCCGGTGATGGCATTTTTAGGTACTGCTACTACATTTTTAGGGGTATCATACCAGTTATCTTCAAAGTCTTTTTCATAGTTTTCAATCGTATCTAACCATATATTACGTGATAGTTGATAATCCGCAGTATTTATTAATTGATTACTATCATATCCATTCCATACTAACATTAAGGCATTTTTATTGTAACCAACTAACCATAAATCAGTATCAGTAGTACCGGTCTTAATAGCATATTTATTGGTTAATTTTGATGCTAAACCAAGCACGGTGGGATTATTATAATCTTTAAAATTAATATTGTAAGTAGAAGTTAATAATTCATTTAATATAAAAACATTATTTGGATTATTAACTAATTCTAAGTATTCTTTGGGTTCATATAATACATTACCGTTTTTATCTTCTATTCTTCTAATAAAATGTAATTTATGTTTAAATCCCCCACTTGCTAGGGTGGTGTAAGCAGTAGCAAATTCAAACATGTTAATATCATTAGTTCCTAGTGCTAGTGATGGATTAGGATCAAGTTTTGATTTAATACCAATTTTTTTAGCATAATCAATTAAGGTATTTTCTCCTAAAAATAAATGAGTTTTAACGGCATAAACATTATCGGAGTAGGAGAGTGCCGCTGCCATCGTAATTTCCTTATTAGCATATTTATCATTAAAGTTTTTTGGTGAATAAGTTTTATTATTAGCAAAAGTAAAATTTGTATATTCGGATAAGAAAGTGCTAGAACCCACCATTCCGTTATTTAGCGCACAATAATACAAAAGTGGTTTCATAGTACTACCCACCTGTCTTTTAGCGCTTAAAACGCGATTATATTGTGATTCATAGTAATTTTTACCACCAATTAATGCTAAAACCTCACCATTATTAGGATTTACTAAAATACTTGCAACTTGCATATCATTATTACTCATATTATTTTTAATACTTTCTTCCATAATATTTTGACTTTCTATATCTAAAGTCGTATAAATCTTAATATCATCTTCTAGCATCGATGATGGAATTGTATTAATATCTCTTAATTCGTTATAAACGGCATCTAAATAATAATTAATTGCAGATTTACTAATCTTTTCTTCTTTGTTAGTAAATTCTATTTGCTCAAAATTTAAATTATTATATTGTTCTTCAGTTAAATAATTATTCTTAACCATAAGTTTAGCAATAATATCAGCACGTTCTACTGCGTTATCAAAATTATTTAAAGGATTATACTTGGTAGGGTTTTTAGGTATTCCGGATAATATTAAGGCTTCTTCTAATGTTAAATCTTTAGAATGTTTATCAAAATAATATAAAGAAGCATTCTCAATTCCATAATTGCCACCACCAAAATTAATGGTATTTAAATAAGAAGTTAAAATTTCACCCTTAGAATAATGTGTTTCTAGATTAATTGTTAAAAAAGCTTCTTTTATTTTACGACGATATGTCTTTTCAAAATTTAAATACTTATTTTTCACTAATTGCTGACTGATCGTAGAAGCACCACCGGTAATCTTATGATTAACTAAGTTATTATAAAAAGTTTTAATAATACGGAAATAATCGAAACCATGGTGCTTATAAAAGTTTTTATCTTCAACATTGATAATGGCATTTATTAAATTTACATTAATATCATCTAAAGTAATATAGTTGTTTTCACTATTTAATGAAACTGGCATGTCTTTATTATCATATATTAAATAATTATAGTTATTTTTTAAACTAATTGGCTTCTTAAAATAACAGTATAAATAAAGTCCAAATAATAAAGAAAAACTACTAAAAGTAAATAAAATTAATAACTTTAATCCGGTTTTTAAAAGTTTCATATTTTCACCTTTTTATATTATGTTTAAAAAAATAGTAAATATAAGTAGATTTTTTTAAAATAAATGTTATAATGTTTCTTGAAAAAGAGGAAATATTATGCAAATGCATTTTTACAAGAATAATGAATCAATTAAAAAGATTTCCATCACCAATTATGATGATTTACATTATAATATTACAGATGATGATGTTAATATGGAAATTGTTTTAAAACCAGAAGTAATCATTACTCGTGAAAATAAAGAGTATTATTTTAAATTAGATATAACAAATAATACTTGCATATATAAATTAAAAGAATATAATTTAACGTATGATATTGAAATATTAAGTAAAAATTATCTAGAAAATGATCAAGAAATTATAATTGAATATCAATTAAACACTGATCAAGATCAAAATAAGATAATTATTAAAAAGGAAGATACTAATGAAGGAACAAATTAAAAAAATTATTTATAATTATTTCAATGGTGAAATAAGTGAAGATTTAATTAAAATTGAATATCCTAAAGATAAATCTATGGGTGAATATGCTATTCCTTGTTTTCAATTTTCCAAAGTATTACATAAAAGCCCTAATGATATTGCTGAAGAATTATTAAGTAATACCCAATTAGATGGTAATTGTATTAATGGTTACTTAAATATTAAATTAGATCGTTTAGAATACACTAAAAATATTATTAAAGAAATTTGTGATAAAAAATCTGAATTTGGTAAGAATAATATCGGTAATGGTAAGAAAGTTGTAATTGAGTATTCTTCTCCAAATATTGCTAAACCATTCGGAGTAGGTCATTTAAGAAGTACTGTTATTGGTGAAGCTTTAAAACATTTATCTGTTAAATGTGGTTATGATGTAACTACTATTAATTATTTAGGTGATTATGGAACGCAATTTGGTAAGTTAATTTATGCTTATAAAAGATGGGGTAAAGAAGAAAACATGAAAGATTCAGTTGTTAATGAATTAAAACGTGTTTATGTTTTATTCCATGAAGAAGCCGAAAAAGATCCTTCTTTAGATGATGAAGGTAGAGCATGGTTTAAAAAACTAGAAGATAATGATCCCGAAGCTTTAGAATATTTTGAATGGTTCCGTCGCGAATCAATTAAAGAATTTGAAAAAACTTATGACTTATTAAAAATTAATAAATTTGATTCATATGAAGGTGAAGCTTATTATAAAGATAAGATGGACCCAGTAATCAATGAATTAGCAGCTAAAAACTTATTATCAATTAGTGAAGGTGCTACAATTGTTGATTTTGGTGATGATAAACCGGCATTAATTAAACGTAGTGATGGTGCAACATTATATATAACGCGTGATTTAGCAGCATTATTTGATCGTAAAAGAAGATATAATTTTGATGAAATTTTATATGTTGTTGGAAATGAGCAAGCACTTCATTTTGAACATATTAAAAAAATTGTAGAAATGATGGGTTATGACTTTGCACCACAAGTTAAACATATTAACTTCGGCATGGTATTACAAGATGGTAAAAAAATGTCGACAAGACATGGTAAGAGTGTTGTATTACAAGAAGTATTAAATGAAGCAATTGATAAAGTTAAAGAACATATTACTAATAAAGACGACTTAGAAATTGATGTTGATGAAGTTTCTCGTATTATTGGGGTTGGAGCGGTAATCTTTAACGATTTAAAAAATTATCGTACTAATGATATTGAATTTAATTTAAATGATATCTTGAAATATGAAGGTAATACAGGACCATACGTACAATATACTTATGCCCGTATTCAAAGCTTATTGAAAAATAAGATTGATTATGATATAAGTTATAATGATTTAGAAATTAATGATTATATTTGGAACATTATTTGGTTATTATATCGTTATGAAGAGAACATTATTAATGCTAAAGAAAACAATGATCCATCAATTATTGCAAAATATGCATTAGATTTAGCTAACTTATTTAATAAGTTATATGCATCTGAAAAGATTGTAGATGACGATGTTAACTATAGCCAATTTAAATTATTAATTTGTGAAATTACAGCAATAGTTATTAAAGATAGCTTAAGCTTATTAAATATTGAAACAATAAATAAAATGTAAGGAGAATTAATTATGAAAATTAAAGAAATGAGTAAAGAAGATATTGAACTATTATCATATGATGATTTAGCTTATATGATTTTAGTTGAAACTAATAAAAAATATAAAATAACTGATTTATTTAAAAAGGTTTGTGATTACAAAGGTTTAAGTGATGCCGTTTTTGAAAATAAAATTGGTGATTTCTTTGAATTATTAACTACTGATCAAAGATTTTATATGTTAGATAGTGGATTATGGGATTTAAAAGAAAAACATACTAACAAAATTAAATTAACAGCAGTTGATGATGAAGAAGATGAAGATAGTGAATTACTAGATGAAGAAGAAATCGACGAAACTGAAGAAGATGAAGATATCTTCTATGAACACGATGAAACTGACGATGAACCAGAAGATGATTTAAAAGATTTAGTAATAATTGATGAAGACGAAGAAGACGTTGATAGTTTATAGCTTATTCCTTGATAAATAATAAATAAGAAAGGAAAGAAGAAAAATGATCGAACGTTTAGAAGCAATTTTAAAAAGATACGAAGAAGTATCAGCAGAATTATT
This sequence comes from Caryophanales bacterium, assembly GCA_016282415.1. GTDB lineage: Bacteria > Bacillota_I > Bacilli_A > RF39 > UBA660 > RGIG8386. Next base: position 8,310 of record JAEEKO010000044.1, read on the forward strand.
AAAACCAGAAGTAATGAATGATTACAACATGGTTAAAAAATTATCTAAAGAACAAAGAGATTTAGAAGCAATCGTTAATAAATATAATGAATATAAAAAAGTATTAAATAATATAGATGAAGCTAAAGAATTAATTCATGATCCTGAACTTGCAAGTGTAGCAGAATTAGAATTAGTAGAAAATCAAGAAGCTAAAACCAATATTGAAGAAGAATTAAAAGTATTATTAATTCCAAAAGATGAAAATGATGATAAAAATATCATTATGGAAATTCGTGGTGCTGCTGGTGGAGATGAAGCTAACATTTTTGCTGGGGATTTATTTAGAATGTATTCTCATTATGCTGAAAAAAATGGTTGGAAAATTGAAATTACTAATGAAGTTCCTGGAACTAGTGGTGGTTATTCACAAATTGAATGCATGATTAAAGGTGAAAATGTTTATTCAAAATTAAAATATGAAAGTGGATCACATCGTGTTCAACGTGTTCCTGTAACCGAATCACAAGGTCGTATTCAAACGTCAACCGCAACTGTTGCAGTAATGCCTGAAGCTGAAGATATTGATTTTGAATTAGATATGAATGAAATTCGTGTTGACGTAACACGTTCTAGTGGATGCGGTGGACAAGGGGTTAATACTACCGACTCTGCGGTTCGTTTAACTCACTTACCAACTGGCATTATTGTTTATAGTCAAACTGAACGAAGCCAAATAAAGAATAAAGAAAAAGCAATGCAAATTATGAAAGCTCGTTTATATGATTTAAAACTTCAAGAAAAATTAGCAGAAGAAACTAGTTTAAGAAGAAGTATTATCGGATCAGGAGATCGTTCTGAAAAAATTAGAACTTACAACTATCCACAAAATCGTGTAACTGATCATCGTATTGGTTTTTCGGTTATGAACTTAGATCGTGTTATGGATGGTGATTTAGATCCAATTATTAATGCTTTAATCACTGAAGATTTAAAAATGAAATTAGAAGGATCTAATGAATAATTTAAGTAATATTGATATTAAAACTCTTAATGATCATAATATTCCGATCACTGAAGAAATAATTGATCAAATTAATAATGGTTATCCTATACCATACATTGTTGGTGATGTTAATTTTTATGGGTATACTTTCAAAGTATCAGAAGATGTTTTAATACCTCGCTTTGAAACTGAACAATTAATTGAGCATGTGCTAAATAAAAATATCAAATTTAACCATGTTTTAGATTTATGCTCTGGTAGTGGAGCTATTGGTATAACTTTAGCGTTAAAAACTAATGCATTAGTTGATATGGTAGAAATATCACCAAAGGCGGTTGCTATAGCAAATGAAAATGTATTATTACATCATTTAGATAATAAAGTAGTAATAAACAATACTGATTTATTTACATATGAAATTGCTGATAATTATGATTTAATTATTAGTAATCCACCATATTTAACGCATCAGGATAATGTTTCTCCTAATACCCGTTTTGAACCAGATATTGCATTATACTCTGATGATGATAGTATTAAGTACTACAAATACATTATTGATCAAATAAGTAATCTTCATAATTGGAAATTAGTTGCATTTGAAATTGGTGAAACCGAAGGCAATGATATTATTAAGTATGCTAACGAACACGGTTTAACCAATGTTTATTGTTTAAAAGATTACAATGATTGTGATCGCTTTATATTTATAGAAAAAACTGAATAATATTTAATTAATAAGAACATAAGATAAGTGGTGATATAATGAAAAAACTTATCTTATTTTTATTTGGTTTTATGGTAATATTTACATTTCTATATAACAAAGAAGATAAAGAAATCTTAATTCCAAATAATGCTATTAGGTTTCGGATAATAGCTAATTCAAATAATTTTGATGATCAACAACTAAAGATGAAAATTAAAGAAGAAATTTTTAATTATATGATTGATCAAGATTATCAAAATAAAAATCGCGATGAATTAATTAGTGAAATAAAAAATGATTATGGTCTTAATACCATTATTTCTAAATATACAAATAATTATGATATTAATTATGGATATAATTATTTTCCCGAGAAAACTTTTCAAGGTATTAAATATCCAAGTGGTAATTATGAATCGCTGGTAATCACTTTAGGTGATGGTCGCGGTGATAATTGGTGGTGTTTACTATATCCACCGTTGTGCTTTATTGATGATGATAATACAGAGTATAAATCATTGGTAAAAGAAATTATTAATAATATTTAAAAAGTAATCATATAAAATAATATGAATCTATGGGAAATATTTTTAATTGCAATCGGGTTAAGTATGGATACTTTTTCTTTATCCCTTGCTATTTCATTAACTAATAAGTTTAATAATAATTCTAGATTATCAATTTTAGTTGGTATCTATCATTTTATTATGCCTATAATTGGATACTTTTTAGGTAAAAGATTATACTTTTTAATTCATTTTAACTATTCACATCTTCTGGGAATTATTCTCATTTTAATTGCATTAAATATTATTTTAGAAAGAAATAAAAATAATATTGTTAAAGATTCGTTTTGGGGTTTAAATTTCTTTGCACTCACTGTAAGTATTGATGCTTTATCAGTTGGGATTGGTTTAAAAGAAATATTTTTTTATTACTCCTTAATATTTGCAATTACTAGCTTTTTATTTACATATTTTGGTTTAAAGTTTGGAAAAGAAATAAGCAAAAAAATCAAGCATTATCCAGAACTTATTGGGATTGTTTTATTGCTAATTATTGGTGTCTATAATCTCATCAAATGATTTGACAATCTTATTATAAAATTATATTATTTAATTATGAAAGATGTGATTACATGCAACAAATCCATATTAAAGGTGGAAAAGAATTAGAGGGTACTATTAATATTAGTGGTGCTAAGAATAGTTGTGTAGCGTTACTTCCAGCTGCCATTTTATCTTCGGATAAAGTTACCATTGATAATATTCCAGAAATATCTGATGTTTATTATTTGGAAAAAATTATTAATGAATTAGGTGGCGTTATTACTAAAGAAGAAGATTCATTTAAAATTGATTGTCAAAATATTGAAAACGTTGCAATCAGTGAAGAATATAGTAGTAAATTAAGAGCTTCTTATTATTTTATGGGAGCTTTATTAGGTCGTTTTCACCACGTTGAAATGTATTTTCCGGGAGGTTGTAATATTGGGCTTCGTCCAATTAATCTTCACTTGGAAGGATTCAAAAAACTAGGTGCTAAAGTTATTAATAAAGGTAACAAATATGTTATTGATGCTGAGCGTTTAGTTGGAACATTTATCAATCTTGATTTTGCTAGTGTTGGTGCAACTATCAATATTTTATTAGCAGCAGTGTTAGCAGAAGGTGAAACAATTATTAATAATGCCGCATGTGAACCAGAAATAGTTAACGTTGCTAGTTTCTTAACTAGTATGGGTGCTAAGATATATGGTGCTGGTACTAGTCGTATTAAGATCAAAGGGGTAACTAAATTACATGGTGGATTCACTGAAGTTATTCCGGATCGTATTGAAGCTGGTACTTATTTAATTATGGGGGCTTTAATTGGTAAAAAGATTACAATTAATAATGTTATTCCTGAGCATTTAGAATCACTTACTTCTAAATTATTAGAAAGTGGTACTAAATTAGAAATATATGAAGATAAAATAGTTGTTTATAAAAACGAAGTAAAAAATCCAATTAGTATTAGATCACAAGTATTCCCAGGTTTCCCTACTGATATTGGTCAACCTATGGGATTATATATGACACAATTAAATGGTTTTTCAAATTATGAAGAAACCATTTATGAAAATCGTATGCAATACACTAAATATTTAAATTTAATGGGTGCTAAAATGATGGTTAATGGTCAAAAATTATCTATTATTGGGCCAACCCCATTAAAAGGAGCATATGTTACTGCTACTGATCTTCGAGCAGGTGCTACTATGGTACTAGCGGGGTTAATAGCTGATGGTGATACCTACATTGATGAAATCAACCATATTCTTCGCGGTTATAGTGGCATAATTGAAAAATTAAGCAATGTTGGTGCTAATATCGAAATAGTTGAAATATAATAGAGTATAAACTCTATTTTTTTTATAGGTGAAAAATGAAGAAACTAATTTCAATTATTTTAATATCAAGTTTATTTATATACTTTATATACATGATAACCGACCATTCAAAATTAAATATATTAAGTATTGGTGATTTATATAGTGATGGTTATAATCATGGTTATTATCCTTCGTACAACGATTATTTTAAAGATTATTTAAAACAATATGATAACTATGATATTTTAGCATTAAATAGTACATTAGAATTATTAGATTTTATTAAAGATAATAATGAATTAAATAACCGTCGCATTAAAAAAATAATAAATGATAGTAATTTAATAATAATTAATACGGGGATTAGTGAATTAAATAAATTAGATAACGTTATTAATAGTACTTACGTTAATAACTATTTAAATAATTATGAACAATTAATTAATAGTGTATATAAACTAAATTCCAATATAATAGTAGTTAATATTCCTAGTGATGTAAGGATTAGTAGTAAATATCGTTTAATTATTAATGATTATTATGATGGCTTAGTTACTAAGTATAAATTAAAATTAATTGATGTTCGTGATGAACCTACTAAGAACATAAATATCATAATATATCAAGCCTTAATTGGTCAGAAATTGACAAGTTAGTGTAAATGTGGTATAATGTAATCATGTATGGAGCATTATTCTAGTCACAAATGCTATTCGAAGGTGGGGCTAAAAATCCACTAATTGCGCTCATGCACTTTATATATTTGCTTCTTCAGCCCAGGTTGGGGTGAATATATAATTTTAAATAATAGGAACGTTATAATGGCATATAACTAAACTCCTGTTGTTACGCTTAATATTTATAATGCGCATGTCGTGAGTGATTACTCGGAATTAACATTAGTTATGAAATTGTAATTGCAAAAGCGAATAAAAATAGAACTTTTGTGCTTGGGAAAACCTCTAGAGTGAATGTACATCAAGGATTGAAGTGCGGACTAAGTGGTAATCGAGTAACTAACGCGGCAACGCCTAGTTACGATCCTTAAATAGAAATGGCCGGCGGGTAACCAAAGGTGGAAAGTAGAGAAATTCAACTCGACCAAAGCCGTAAAATTAATTTGATATACATCCATACAAATCCTTTTTTTTGAGGTGAATTATGAAAAAATCCACATGGATTATAATTATTTTTATTTTAACCTTTTTATTATCAATTACGTTTAGTACTGTTTCGAACGTAATTGCTAATAACTTAAATATATATTTTGTATTAGTAATATTATTCTTGGTAATATTTACTGGTATTATATTCGATATGATTGGAGTAGCAGCATTAACTAGTAACGAAGCAACATTTCACGCTAAAGCTACTAAGAAAATCAAAGGTGCTAAATCTTCAATTAAAATAATTAAGAACTCAAGTAAGATGGCAACCATTTGTTGTGATATAGTTGGTGATATTTGTGGTATCGTCAGTGGTTCATTAGTTACCATCTTAGCAATATATATAGCCAATCACATTGACAACTTAAGTTTAATAACAATTCTAATTACAGCAGTTGTTTCGGCATTAACAGTTGGACTAAAAGCGGTATTAAAAATAGTTGCAGTAAAAAAATGTGATAACATAATTGAAATAGTTGGTAAAATACTAAGTATTGTCAACTTTTAAAAAAAATTATGTTGATTAATCAAAAACTTATGTTATAATACATAAGACGGAAGAAAAACTATGTTTAAGAATTAAACATGGCGAAAGGAGCGATATGATGAAAGCTGGATTACATCCTGAAGCAAAAGAAGCTACAGTTAAATGTGCTTGTGGTGCAACATTTAAAACTAAATCTAATACTGAAAATATTCACTTAGAAGTATGTAGCGAATGTCATTCTTTCTATACTGGAAGCCAAGGTAAGGCTAAAAAAACTGGATCTGTTGAAAAGTTTAATAAAAAGTATGGATTTAATCAAGATAACGATAAAAATGCATAAAATGCATTTTTTTTTATGCTAATATTTGTTATAATCTATATGTGATGAATATGAAAAAAGTTAAATACTTAATAACAAGAATATCAAAAATGGATTATAAAAGATTTTTTAAAACTATTAATAAAATTAGTAAGAAGACAAAAAAATCAAAAATATATTTATTTTTTGACATTATCCACTGTGGTTTAAAATATCAAGCTGGTTATTTAGATTACAATTTATTTGAAATGTATGATTTAAATAAAGAACAACGTAAAACAATTATTACTCGTGGTATTAATAATGAATTTGTTAAAAAATACAACAATCCAAAATATACTAAATATTTTAATAATAAAGTATTATTTATTAAAAAGTTTAGTAAATATATTGGTCGTGATTGGTTATTAATAGATAATAATTTTGAAGAGTTTGATAAATTATTAAAGAAACATAAGAAATTAATTGCAAAACCTTTAAATTTACAATGTGGTAAAGGTATTGAAATAATTGAAAATGGGGATAATTTAAAAACTTATGAACAACTAGAAAAGAATGGTCAATTACTTGTTGAAGAAATATTAACACAATGTAAGGAACTAAGTGAGTTACATCCAACTTCAATTAATACTCTACGTGTTGTAACAATTAATCATAAAGTAGTAACTGCTTATATTCGTATTGGTAATAATAATAACATTGTTGATAATTTCAATAATGAAGGTATGGCTGCACCAATCGAAATTGATTCTGGTAAAATTATTTATCCAGCTATTGATAAATTTGATCATTTATATAAAGAACATCCATTAACTAACGTTAAAATTGTTGGATTACAAATTCCAAGATGGGATGAAGTAGTTAAATTATGTGAAGAAGCAACTTATGTTATTCCACAAGTTAATTATGTTGGATGGGATGTTTGTATTGGTAAGAAACAATTATATTTAATTGAAGGTAATGAGTTCCCTGGACATGATATTTATCAACTTCCACCACATCGTAAAAATGGAATTGGATTATTACCAGTATTTGAAGAAGCTATGAAAGGAATAAAAAAATGAAACTATTTATAACTAGTGATCATAATGGGGTAAATTTGGTTGATTATTTATATGGTGAATTAAAGAAAGATTATGATATTGAACGCATTGATCTACCTAACGATCTTAACGATGATTATCCATTATTTGCATTTAAATTAGGACAATTAGTTAGTAGTACTCCTGATAGTTTCGGAATAATTCTTTGTGGTACCGGGGTTGGAGTATCAATTGCATGTAATAAAGTAAAAGGGATTAGATGTGCTCGTGTATCAAATGTTAATGATGCCCAAATGTGTCGTCTTCATAACAATTGTAACGTTATTGCGTTAGGTAATAATTATACTAATAATGAAGTATTAACATTAGTTAAAACCTTTATTACCACGGAATGTTTAAATGAAGAACGTCATATTCGTCGTATTAAACAAATCATAGATTACGAAAATGGTGAATATAATGAATTATAAGATTATTATTTATGCCGTTATGATTTTGTTATCAACATTCATTGTATCGGGGTTAAATATCAATGGAATTTTTAAGAAAAATAAAAAAGTAGAAGCTAATTTATTTATTATTAGTTTAATAATGATTATGAGTTATCTTCTTACTAACTTTGTTTTTGATTTTATTGAGATACTACCATTTAAATAAGGAGAACTATGAAAAATAGAATACTATTAGCAGTAGTAGTATTATTAATTCCAATAGCAGTAATTAGTTTTTATCATAAAAAAACTAATTTTTATTTGGATAAAAAAGAAAAAGAGGATTATTATATATTTTTAAAAGATTATAATCAAAAAATTAAGTTAAATGATTATGTAGTTGGAGTAGTAGCAGCGGAAATGCCTGCACTATTTAATGAAGAAGCTTTAAAGGCACAAGCTATCGCTTCAAGAACTTTCGCGTTATATCAAATGCAACATAACAATTATGTAACCCTTGGTGATCAAGCTTACATTACTGAAGAAATGATGCGTGAAAAATGGCAGGATAATTATGATAAGTACTACAACAAAATTTCAAAAGCTGTTAATGGCACTGGTAACTTATGTATCCAATACCAAAATGAGTTAATCAAAGCGTATTACTTTGCGATATCGAGTGGAGTAACTGAAGATGCCCAGTTAGTATTCAATGAGTCATATGATTACCTAGTTCCTGTAGAATCATATCAAGACCTTAATGTTAATAAATATAAAACAGAAGTAGTTATACCAATTAATGAATTCTTAAATAAGTTGAACTTATCAACAATAGAAAATATTAGTTTAATAAAAGATAAACAAAATTATGTTAATAAATTAATAATTGATAATCAAAATTTTGATGGTATTCAAATTCGTAAACAATTAAATTTAAGAAGTGCATCCTTTGATATTAAAAAAGATAATGAAAATATTACCATTACTTGTTATGGTTATGGTCATGGTGTTGGAATGAGTCAGTATGGTGCAAATGAATTAGCAAAGAATAATTATGATTATGAACAAATAATTAAATACTATTATCAAAATGTTGAAATTAAAGAATATGATGTATAAATTATAAAATTTAATCCAAACTCATTAGTAGGAGATGAGTTATGAAAAGGAGAAAATTAAAAAAGTTTGTTTTACCGACATTATATGGAATGGTTCTTAGTATTATTGTTATTTGTTTAGGTTTGATTTCTAAAAACTTACCAGTAACTAGTGATTATGAATATGCTACAAATGGCATCATTGAATCGGTATTACCGGTGTTTGAGGAAGAAAAGTTAATAACTAAACCAGTAGATGATAATATCAAAATAGCTAATAATTACTATAGTAAAGATGATGATAAATCAATTCAACAAGAATCATTAATTTATTTCAATGATACTTATATGCCAAGTACCGGCTTATCATATACTAGCGAAAATACTTTTAAAGTTTATAACACTTTAGATGGTACAATTAAAAGTATTGAAAAAGACGAATTACTTGGTAATGTAGTAACGGTTGATCATGGTGATAATGTTTTAACAATCTATTATTCGGTAGATAATATTGAGTTTAAACCTAATGAGTTTATCAATGCTGGATCAATTATTGGTGATAGTGCTAAAAATTCATTATATGGTGATTCATATGCATTATTATTTGAAGTAAGTATCGATGGGAAGCTAATTAATCCTAACACTTTTTTTGAAATGAATCCCAATCAATAAAACTATATTTTAGATATAGTTTTTTTATTGTATAATTTTTTTGATTATGATAAAATTGCAAATAGCAAAGTGTGATAAGGAGACCTAAGAAGAGAATGTTAGATTTCATTATTGTAGAAGACAATCAAGATATATTATCGAAAATAAAAAATGCCATAATTAGTGCTACTATGGATTCTAAAAGTGATATTAATATTCATACATTTACCTCATATGAAGATGAATTAAGTTCGCTTATCAACAATCAAACTATTAATAAAATATATATTCTTGATATCGAGTTACCAGGAGATAAATCCGGTATTGATATTGCTCACGAAATAAGAGAAAAAGATATCAGTAGTAATATTATTGTAATTACTAGTCATGATGGTTTATTTGAAACGGTATATCGTAATTTATTTAATGTATCTGATTTTATCGAAAAGATTCCTGGGTTCGAAGAAAAACTAATTGAAGATATTAAAACAATTCAAACTAAAGGCTTTGATACAGAATGTTTTATTTATCATAATCGTGATATTGATTTACAACTATCATATCGTAATATTTTATATATCTATCGTGAAACTAACGATAGAAAGATTTATATTATTACAGATACCAACCAATTTGCATTATCAATTAGTTTAGCTGATGCTCACAAATTATTAGATAAGAGATTTATTCAGGTACATCGTGCCTGTATTGTAAATAAAAATAGAGTAACGAATTATTGCTGGTCAAAGAATTACTTTGTACTAGACAATGGTGAAAAAGTAGATTTACTATCTAAAAAGTACCGAGGAAATGTCGACAATGGATAGTGTTGGTTATTACTTTGTATATTTTTCAACAGCAGTTCTAATAACCATTATTTTATTGTTTTATTTAAGACTAATAACTGAATGTCGATTAATTAATAAAAATAATATAATTGGCATGTTTATGCTATTACTATTAATAAATTGCTTTTCTGACATTTTGAATGTAATTATTATTAAAAATTTTGTGACTATTTTAAGTTTTGTGATTTTTATAAAATACACATCCAATTTGTCTTATAAGAATTCTATCCTTTCATTTTTGAAATTGTTTATTATAGTAAGTATATCCGAAATTATAAATGGATTTTTATTTACGTATTTGATTCATATTCCGTTAGATAATAAATACTTAATTATGCTGGTAAAAATAAATGGAATATTGGTTACTGGAATAATATGCTATTTTTACTACTATATTAAAAGAAAAAATAATAATTATTTATTAAAGATTGATGTTTCATGGTTATTGATGATAAGCATATTCTTTTTACTAATAACTATAGGAGCTTTGAATTTTCTAAGTACTTTTAACAAAATGAAAAGTGCATATTATTTATTCCTTATTTTGCTTATATTCATCATTTTTGGCGTTTATTTAATTATAAAGTTATTAGTTAATAATCATAACAAAAAAATGGAAATAAGTGATTTGAAGAGCAAAAATAGTGAGGTTATTAAATATATTA
>JAEEKO010000010.1 GCA_016282415.1 Caryophanales bacterium
AAAAACGATGGTATGTCTTCCATAATTATTCTTTGTAAAATATTTTCAGATATATTCTCATAGTTATTTGATTTTTTTATAATAATGGGATTAGGTATTATTTCTTTTAATTCAAGCTTTTCTTGCTTTTTTAATTTTTCTTTTGCTTCTTTTGGTAGTCGTTCATACTCTTTAGATTTAATCTTTTCTCTTAATTGCTTTCTTGTTAAGCATCCATTAATAGAGATATCAATATAATAATATAATTCGATATCATCATTAATTGATAACAATTCAATAAAATGACTATAGCTCAAAGTGGACGCCAATGGCGACCATTTTAGATTATTAAATCGAATAAAAAATTGTCGCATTCTTCTTAATGATCTTTCACTATATTTTTTATTAACTTCTTTCATTAATCTTTTAGAATACTCCTTAATAATCCCTTCGCCATAATGCTTACCAGCATCACTTAATAATTTGCCAACATTATAATAGGTTTCTAAATCACTTTTATTAATCGCATAGTTTTTAACTTTGCGATTAATTTCATTATTTATTAATTGATTTTTAATTTCATTGTAGTACTGCATAAAAAAGTACCTCCTACTATTATATTATCGGTTTAATGCTTATTTCCTTTATTTTTAAGTAAATTTGTGTTAAAATAGCCATTAAATTTAAGAAAGAGGGGTTATTGAATGAATCAGTGTGAATGTTTAATGACAATGACAACTGGTAATATCTTGTTTTTTAAATATCTATATAATACTGCTAATAACTTACCAGTAGGTAATGATTTTTTAGATAATCCTAATTATCTTAAAGGATCACGTGTTAGTATGATTAGCTTATTATTACTATCAATTAAAGAAGATTTAATTAATGATAATTTTGATAGTTTAGTGCTTGATGATGACATTAAACTAGCAATTGATCAAGTTAGAAATAAGGTTAGTAATTATTCATTTAAAAATGATGGGGAACTTATTAGTTTAATTCGTAATAAATTGGGACATGGTGAGTTTGATATTGATTTTAGCGGTAATAAAGTAGTTATTCATGCAAATGGAACGGATTTAATAATCAATATTAATGCACTAGCTAATATGGTAATACTTTTATCAAGAGCATACCTAAGATGTATTAATGAGTCTTATTATAAAAAAGAACTAAGATTGGGGTTAATGAACGTATTAATAGTGAATATGATATAAGTAAAGTAATAGAAAATGCAAATACAATTAAAATTAATTTAAGACGTTTAGATGGTAAAACCATTGATATTAATGTATATAACTTAGTTAATGATTATTTAGGATTGTTAAAAGAAACTAATAATATAAACTTATTAGATAAACTTAAAAATACTATTATTACTGATTATCCTGGTTATCAATTTGATTATGAAATTACTAGTGTTGATATTAATAAATCTGAACGTAGAGAAATAGCTCATAATTTATTAGCTACATATAATCATTTTGATGATTTAAATAATAGGAATAAACTGTTAGTTATTGATAATATTTTAACTACTTATTTAAGAAAAGAAGAAATGACTTTTAATGCTCTTGCTAGTGCTCAAAGTGCATTAATGATTATGCAGGCAATTCATAAAACTAAATCACTGGATAAAAACGTTATTGATAATTTTATTTCTGATACTTATGGGATGCCAATTATTATTAATCAAAATGTTTTAGGAATGTCTTTAATCAGTGTTTTTGAATCATCATTTGCATATGGTAAAGATAATTTATTAAAAGAGATGGATTATTCAATGTTTGATTTTGATAAAATCAAACCAACTGTAATAAACCTATCAAATTTAATGGCACCAATAAATGATCAAGTAGCAGCTGTTGATAAACAGCTATCTTCGATAATGGAAAAGAAGAAAAATTTATTAATTAATAAAAGTAAAGTTAGTAGTGATAATTTAAAAGCTATATCATCAATTGATAAAAATGTTAATAGCTGTGATGAAATTATAAATGAATTAAATAATACTAAGATTGAATTAAATAAGAAACTTGCTTATTTAGGAAGTGCAAGTTTTCAAAAACATGATTATAATAAAGCAATAGTTGATGGCATAAGAAATTCTATTTCTCATGCTCATCATGAACTTAATGATAGTACCACTTTAGGAACATGTGAATTTGAATTTCATGATATTTATGAAGGTGTAACAACATTTGATGTAAAGGTATCTTTAGAAGATTTTTATGATGTACTTGAAACCAATACCTATATTTTAGGTAAATATCTTGATCAAGAAGTAGAAAAATATAATTTAAAATTAAAAGTAAATAATTAGTAAAAAACATAGTAATTACTATGTTTTTTTGTTATAATAATGAATAGTGATTAGTGTTTGTTAAATGCACTAAGTTTTGGAGGATTATTAATGAGTAAAACTAATGATATTGCGATTAGAGTTGATAATGTAACAAAAAAGTTTAAATTATACTATGATAAACCAAGTACTTTAAAGGAAAGACTAGTTTTTTGGAATCATAAAAAAGCTGATGAACATGTCGTATTAGACGATATTTCATTAGAAATTAAGAAGGGTGAAACTGTTGCATTAATCGGAGTTAATGGTAGTGGAAAATCAACCCTTTTAAAATTAATGACGAAGATTATTTATCCTAACAAAGGTAAAATTGAAACCTATGGTAAGTTAACATCTTTACTAGAATTAGGTGCTGGATTCCATCCAGATTTTACTGGAAGAGAAAATATTTATTTTAATGCATCTATCTTTGGCTTAACTAAAAAAGAGATTGATGCAAGATTAAATGATATCATTGAATTTAGTGAATTAGGAGAATTTATTGATAACCCAGTAAGAACTTACTCATCTGGACAATACATGCGTTTGGCATTTAGTATTGCAATTAACGTTGATGCCGAAATTCTTTTAATTGATGAAATTTTAGCAGTAGGTGATCAACATTTTCAAGATAAGTGTTTTAAAAAATTAGAGGAACTCAGAGATAGCGATAAAACAATTGTAATTGTAAGCCATGCTATTTCTACATTAAAAGAGATTTGTACTAGAGGTATTTGGATCAGCGAAGGAAAGATTGCAGCTGATGGAAATATCTCCGAGGTTGCAGATCAATACACTGCAGTGTGCGGATAGGAGACTTGATGATGATAAGGTTATTTAAAGATTTATATCAATATCGTGAACTTCTTAAAACAAATGTAAAGAAGGATATTAGAGGTAAATATAAGGGATCATTCTTAGGCGTTTTATGGTCTTTTGTGAATCCTCTTTTAATGACGTTAGTTTATGCTATTGTGTTTCCGCATTTAATGCGCGGTGCAGCTTATGATCATTATACAACATTTTTGGTTATTGGTATTTTACCTTGGAACTGGTTTACTGTTGCTATTTCACAGGGAACATATACTGTTTTAGGAAACGCTGGTATTATTAAAAAGGTTTATTTTCCAAGAGAAATATTACCAATATCAGTGGTAACAAGTGGAATGGTAAATTACATGATTTCTTGTTTGGTAATAGCTTTATTTCTATTATTTAGTGGAATAGGATTTAATTGGCATTTGATTTATTTACCACTAATAATGATTGTTCAATACTTATTTACATTAGGGATTGTTTTCGTTACTAGTGCTATCAATGTATATGTTCGTGATTTTGAATACATTGTTAACTTCTTTATTCAAATGTTATTTTATGGGACACCAATTTTATACTCTATGGAAATATTTAATGGTTCAAAAATTACCAAAATATTAAGATTAAATCCTATGGCAACAATAATAGATTCATACCGTGATATTATGTATTGGGGTAATAATCCAAGATTTATTTCACTTGCTATCGTGTTTGGTGCTAGTTTATTATTATGTGTTATCGGATTATTTGTGTTTAGAAGATTATCTAGGGGCTTTGCGGAAGAAGTCTAAGTTGTTTGGAGAAAGTGAAAATGAAGAATTATGTTTTAGGTGCAGGTGGACATGCATCAGTCATTGAAAGTATTATGAAAAAAAGAGGGGTAAAGCTAGATGGCGTTTTTTATGATGGTGATGGGCCAAATTTGACACAAGCCCCTAAGATTGATGATTTTAATAATGTATGTAGTTATGTGAATGATGGAAGATTTATAATTGGCTTTGGAGATATATCACTCCGAAAAGAATGGATTAAAAAATTAGAAAAATATAATTGTAGATGGCTAACTATCGTGGATAAAAATGCTTTAGTTGCAGACAATGTTACCATTGGTGAGGGTACAGTTGTAATGCCAGGTGCTATCATTAATAGTGGAGCTAAGATTGGCAATCATGTAATAATAAATAGTGGTGCAATTATTGAACATGGAAGTATTATCGAAGATTATTGCCATGTTTCTCCAGGAGTGATAATTTGTGGAAATTGTGTAATTGGAAATTCTACATGGGTTTGTGCAGGAGCAACCATTATTAATAAGATTAAAATAGGGGAAAATGTTGTTATTGGGGCTAACTCAACTGTTATTAGTGATATTAATGATAATTGTACTGTAGTTGGATCCCCAGCAATAGTGAAAAAATTGTATAAGTAAAAATGTGGTGATTATGTGAATGACTTGTTAAATATTTGGCTTTCTCCTTTAATAGAAACAGAAAAATTAAAAAATGTTTTAATTATTGGAAATAGTGAAGAAACTATTCTTTCAGAATTATTTCAAATTATAGTTAATAATCATGGGAATCTATTAGTAACAAATGAAGATATTGATAATTACTATTATAAAAATGATGGAAAAAGTAAATATATTTATATTAAGAATAGTATTTCTAATATTTTCCCTGTGATGCAGTTGAATAATATTGATTTAAATTTAATTGTAATTAATTCATATTTTGAAGATTATAGTTCTTTTGTTACTTCTAATTTTATTAAAAGTGGAATTATAATTCTTAATAAAAAATATGAAATTAGTTCTGAAACTGAAATCTTAAAAGAAAAATCTAATTATACTTTTGAAACAGAAAATTATTATTTCTTTTTTCTTAATAAATATAATAAAAATATTATTAATTATGATGAAGTAGTAAATCGAATATTGTCTATTGAAGATAAGACTTTAAATAAAAAAAATCATAAAGTGCCAGTGGTTGGCGTTGGAATTTTGACTTATAATCATGTTGATTATATTGCTGATTGTTTGGATAGCGTTTTAAAACAAAAAGGCGATTTTAAACTTAAAATAACTATTATAGATGATTGCTCTACTGATGGCACGTCAGATATTATCGAAAAAAAAATATCATGTTATGATTTTCCTAAAAACATTACAATTGATTTTATTAAGAATGATAGTAATGTTGGAATGTTAAATAATTTCAAAATATTATTAAAAAGTTTTAATAATACTGACTTTTTTACGTTTTGCGAAGGCGACGACTATTGGGTTTCCAGTAATAGAGTATCAAAGTTTATTAATCAATTCTATGAAATGCCTGAAATAGCGTTGTCATTTAATAATTTTGATTTTCATTTTTCAAAAAATAAAATTAAACAGAATGTAAATCAGATAAAGCTAACTCAAAAGCATTATAATTCTCGAGATTTAATAAGGCTAGATAATTTTATAGGGAATTATAGCTGTTGCTTTTATGATTCTTTTTATTTAAAGCATATTAATAATAACATGTTTGATATGGTTGCATATGATTTTTTGTTTAATACCATTTATGCACAATGTGGTTTTATTGGTCATATAAATGAAGTTTTATCTAATTATAGATATCATGATAATTCTTTATGGTCTAGCGTTAGTGATAAGTCAAAATTGCTTAAAATGATGGATTTGGTTGATAAGTATAATAATTATACAAATTATGTTTATGATATGGAGTATCGTTCTTATGAGAGAACATTATTTAAAATGCTTGATAAAAATAGTTTTAACAAAGATTTGATGATTATTGATAATGTTTTCCCAACAAAATTAAGTCAATTCAGTTATCAGGAAATAACTTCTTATCTTGAATATTTTAGCAACAGTATTTGTTTATCTACTGGTTTATCATTGAATGTTTTTAAAAATCAAAAAATTGATAATGAAATTCAAAATTATAAACTTGAACATTTAAATATTGCTAAAAGAATATCTGATTATACTGATGATAAATTTGAAGTTTACTCTCCTAAATTGATGTATTTTATATTTTTTTCAACGGTTAAGTATTTTTATAATTATATTGTTAAAAAGAATGTTCCGTTCGCTTTTGAATTGTATCCTGGTGGAGGGTTTGCGTTTGATAATCCTGAATGTGATTATATGTTAAAAAAAATAATGTTAAATAAAAATTTTAAGAAGGTTATTGTTACTCAACATCCTGTAAAAGAATATTTATTAAAAAAGAAATTGTGTAAGGAAAGCCAAATTGAGTATATATTTGGTGTGGTAACACCATTAGAATGTATCAATAAAAAGATAATTAATAAGACACACTATGGAATTGATAAAGAAAATTTAGACATTGTTTTTATGGCACATAAATATACACCGCTTGGTATTGATAAAGGTTACGATGTATTTGTTGATGTTGCAAAGAAGTTATCATTAAAATATAACAATGTACGTTTTCATGTAGTTGGCGAGTTTACCAAAAATGACATTGATGTATCTTTAGTAAATAATATACATTTTTATGGCAATATGGCTGGTGATCAGTTTGACACTTTTTTTGCTGATAAAGACATTATCTTGTCACCAAATATTCCTTTTAAAATATAT
>JAEEKO010000045.1 GCA_016282415.1 Caryophanales bacterium
ATTTAGGTTTACCAGAAGAAAAGTTAAGCTATCATGATCATGAAAAATTAGATCATTATGCTAAACAAGCTTGTGATATTGAATATAACTTCAATTTTGGTTGGGGTGAAATCAATGGTACTCACAATCGTACTAATTTCGATTTAACACGTCATACTGAATATAGCGGAGTTAAACAAGAATACTTAGATCCCGAAACTAATGAAAAATATATTCCATATATTATTGAATCAACTTATGGTCTAGATCGTACAGTATTAGCAATCTTAGATGAAGCATTAACGGAAGAAACTTTAGAAAATGGTGATACCAGAACCGTTCTAAAATTAAAACCATGTCTTGCTCCATATAAAATTGCTGTATTACCATTATTAAAGAAAAATCATGCTGATAAAGCTAAAGAACTTCATGAATTCTTATCAAACTATTTCATGGTAAGTTATGATGAAACTGCTAATATCGGTAAGAGATATCGCCGTCAAGATGCAATTGGTACTCCTTATTGTATTACGATTGATGATGAAACATTAAATAATAATACGGTAACAATCAGAGAACGTGATACGATGGAACAAATTACCATTAATGTTGATGAATTACTAAATTATTTCAGTGATAAATTTAATTTTTAAAAACTAAATCAATGATTTAGTTTTTTATTGTATTTAAGATAATATGTTGATATAATGGTAGTAGATTTATAAAGATATCTAGGAGGATAAAAATGGCAAAGAAAACTAGTTTTATAAAAAATTTATTCAATGGCCCTGAAGATGAAAACGATACTATTGAAGATGAATTCTATAATGAAATTGAAACTAATAAAAAAGGTGAAGTAGACACTGGTAATAAGATGATTCTTATGGAACCTCGTGCTTTTTCTGAAAGCCAACAAATTGCTAATTATTTAAAAGGACGTAATAGTGTAGTAGTTAACTTAAAAAGAGTTACTTCTGATCAAGCTAAAAGAATTATTGATTTCTTAAGTGGTTGTATCTATGCTATTGGTGGAACAATGCAAAAAGTTGGAGTTGGAATTTATTTATGTGCTCCTAAGAACGTTAAAGTTGATGGTGAAATAACTGAAGAAAACGGTAAAGGTTCTGAAGAAGAAGATTGGTAGAAATTAAATAAATATAACAGAAAGGATGAATAACGTGAAGACTTTTAGTACTAGTTTAAGTGGTTACAATAAAAACGAAGTAAAAGCATTTGTTAACGAAGTAACTACTAAATATGAAAACTTATTAAATGCTTATAAAAGTTTACAAAAAGAATTAGATAACAAAACTCAAGAGTTAGAACGTTATACTAATATTGAAGCATCCTTACAAAAAGCAATCATTGTTGCTGAAGAAACTACTAATCAAATGAAACGCCTTGCTAAAGATGAAGGAAATAACATTGTTAATGATGCTAAGAAAAATGCTTCTCGTATTATTAATGATGCATTAGTAAAAGCGGATCATATTGAACGTGATAGTTTAGAATTAAAACGTAAAATTAAAGAATATAAACGTAAGATTAAAGAAATCATGAAAGAACAATTACAACTTATGGATGAAATTGATGATTTCCCAAATTACTATTAAAAATGTTTGTCTTTTATAAAGAGTCTTAATATTTTAGTTAAGGCTCTTTTTTCAATCCTAGAAACATAGCTACGAGAAATTTTTAAACTTTCAGCAATCTCTTTTTGGGTCTTAGGTGGTTTATTATTTAAACCATAACGTTTTACTAAAATACTTTTTTCTTGATTATTTAGATGTTTAAAATACTTCTTGGTTAAACTTAAATAGTTGTTTTTTAAAACCTTTTCTAAGACATTAGGTTTATTATCGGGAATAACTTCCATTAAGGATATTTCATTACCATCTTTATCAAAACCAATGCTATCATTTAAACTAACAACATTTAAGTTCTTTTTATTTTGGCGATAAAACATTAAGATTTCATTTTGGATACAACGGGCTGCATAAGTCGTAATTTTAACATTATCACTATATTTATAAGTATCAATTCCCTTAATTAAGCCAATTGTACCAATACTAATTAAATCATCTAATTCATTTTCATTGCTGGTTAATTTCTTAGCAATATGCGCCACTAAACGTAGGTTGTGTTCAATCAACTTATTACGAGCATCCCCATCACCATTAAGCATTGCTAAAACATATTGATGTTCTTCTTCCTTACTTAATGGCTCTTTAAATACCGTATTTGAATAAGTGCCAGCAAAAAAGAAGAAAGTTTTAAATAAATATAATAGATTAAATAACATATCAATTCTCCTTAATAAATATTATTTAAAAAAGCATTATTTAATGATATAATTAAAGAGGTGATATTATGAAAAAGCTTAGATATTTTGTATTCCTAGTTTTATCATTATTTATTTTTAATATTACTTGCTATGCTGCTAATGAAGTAGATTATGATATTACTGGGTATTACGTTGATGCGAACCTTAATGTTGATGGTTCAATGAGTGTTAAAGAAATGATTTTAATGAAAGGGAGTTTCAATGGTTATGAACGTCGTACTAAGATTAAAAGCCATGGTGAGTGGTATGAAAATAGTACGGTAAATTTTGAAGCTTCACCAATTTATAATGGTACTAGTATTGCTGGTATTAATGTTTTCGGAAGAAAACTAGATCGTAAAGAAAAAGGCTTTGAACTAGTAAACAAAGGTGGATTTAAATCATTTAATTTAGTAATGAGTGCTTATACTGGACAAAGCGATGTTTATACTTTAGCTGATAACGGGTATGGTAAAAACATTCGTATGTATCATCCCAATAGCAGTGGAACTTATGCTTTCTTAATTACATATGTTGTTAATGATGTTGTAGTAATGCATAATGATGTTGCAGAATTCTATTGGAATTTTATTGGTGATGATTTCACTGATACCTTAAGAGATGTTGAAATTCATGTTAATTTACCAGAATCAGATTCATCAGATAACTTTAAATTCTGGGCGCATGGTGAATTAACGGGGGTTATTAATAAATTAGAAGATAAAGATGGTAATCCATCCGGAGTTGTAGCAACTGCTCCAAAGATTAAATCAAGAAGTATGATGGATATTCGTATGACTTTTGATAAAGGACTTATTGAAGATAGTGGTTCTTTAAATCACAGTCATGTTGATGCAATGCCAGAAATTTTAAAAATTGAAAAACAGCGCGCGGATGATGCTAACTTCCGTCGTATGGTAGCGCGAATTGCTAACTTTATTTTAAACGCTTTAGATATTTTCTATATTTTATTAATCTTTATCTTTACTTTATATTTATTCTTTAAATATGATAAAGAATATAAGAGTGAATTTGATCAAGAATACTATCGTGACTTCTTAGATAATTATCGTCCAGAAGAACTTAATTATTTAATGAATCATAATGTTGATAATAATGCCTTTAGTGCTTCATTCTTAAATTTAATATATCAACATAAAATTGAAATTATTAATCCTGAACAAGAGGGTGACACTGCTTTTAAGATTTGTGATCGTTCTAATTTATCTAGTGGTGAGACCATTTTAGTAAGTATGTTATTTGATTTAGTTGGTGATGGTGATGCCTTCACATTAAAACAATTAAAGAAATTTACTAGAAGTTCTTCTAAAGGACCTCGTTTTGCATCTAGATTTGGTTCATGGAAAATAGCAGTAACTAACGATTGTAAAAATAAAAAGATTTATGAACGCTTTAATGGTTTAAGAATTATTTTAATCTTATTAGCTTGTATTGGTATTGGAATTAATTTCTTAGCACTAATTTGGGAAATGATTTCGCCATTCGTTATTCTAGCTTTCATTTTAGGAATTATCTTTGTTATCTATGCTAGTGTCTTTACTAGAAGATCTAAGGATGCTAATGAAGATTATCATAAAGCTAAAGCAATTAAACGTTTCTTAAATGACTTTGGATCATTCAAAGGAAAAGAAATTCCAGAGATTAAATTATGGGATAAATACTTAGTATATGCAACTGCCTTTGGTATTGCATCAAAAGTAGAAAAGAGTATGACTAAATTATTAAAGAATGCTGAAGTAAATAGTTTAGATACAACATACTTATCTACCAACCACTTAATCTTTATTGGTAACCATATGGATATTAATCATTCCATTAACTCAAGTATTGGAAGTTCTATTTCATCGGCTGTATCTTCATCAATTGCATCTTCAGTTTCATCATCATCTTCTGGTGGTGGCGGAGGATTCTCATCTGGCGCCGGAGGCGGCGGCGGTGGAGGCGGCGGAGGCGGCTTCTAGAATTAAAAGTAACATTATTGTTGCTTTTTTTGTGTTATAATAATTAAGAGGGATAATATGAATCAAGATTTAGAAAATTTTGTTAAATATCTGAATATTGAATTAAACTATAGTGTTTTAACTATGGATAATTATCAAAGAGATATTCTAGATTTTTTTGATTATTTAGAAAACTATAGTATTAAATATAATGAAATAACAAAAGTTGATGTTATTAATTACTTAAAGTTTTTAGATGAATGTAAGTTAAGTAATGCTTCAATTTCTAGACATCTTAGTAGCTTAAGAACTTTTTATAATTATTTAGTTAACTATAATAAGATTAAAACTAATCCGTTTAATCGCGTTAGCAATCCCAAAAAAGAGAAAAAATTACCAACCTATTTATATGAAGATGAAATTAGAGATATCTTAGATAATTTAAGTGATGAAGATATTTATAAACGTCGTGATCGTTTAATTATGGAATTATTTTATTCAACCGGAATGCGTTTAAATGAATTAAGCAATATTCGTTTAAATGATATTAATGGCGATGAGATTAAAGTATTAGGTAAGGGTAGTAAAGAACGCGTTGTTTACTTAGATAAAGTTGCAAAGCAATTGTTAGCAGATTATTTAAAAAATGATCGTAGTGTATTTAAACCCGTTGATAGTTATTTAATATTAAATAAGGATGGTAAGCGTTTATCAAATCGTAGTATTGAAAATATTGTTAATCGTATTATTCGAGAAGCATCAATTAAAAAACATGTAACCCCACATACGATTCGTCATTCTTTTGCAACCCATATGTTAAATAATGGTTGTGATTTGAAAGTGGTTCAAGAGTTATTAGGGCATGAATCATTATCGACAACTCAAATCTATACGCATATTACTAATGATCGTATTAAAGAGGTTTATCAAGCAACATTTAAAAGGTAAAATAAACGTAAAAATAATGTAAAATTACACACTCTTTATTGCATGATTTAAGGATGATGCTATAATAAGGAAGATGACAAAAAAGAAAGGTGATATTTTAATGACAAAATATGTCTATTTATTTACTGAAGGTAATGCTGACATGCGTAATTTACTTGGTGGTAAAGGTGCTAACTTAGCTGAAATGACTAATATTGGTTTACCAGTACCTCAAGGTTTTACAATTACTACTGAAGCATGTACTAAGTACTATGAAGATGGTCGTGAAATCAATGAAGAAATTCAAGGCCAAATCAATGAATACATCACAAAGATGGAAGAA
>JAEEKO010000046.1 GCA_016282415.1 Caryophanales bacterium
CGAAAATGAATTAGTATTTGGTAAAACAGTTACTGGAACTGAGTTAAGTACTCCAGAACCATTATTTGTTCGAATTGATAAAGAAGCTAAATTAAAAGAAATTGAAGAAGCTAATAACTAGCTTCTTTTTTATGTTATAATTTAACTGGTGATATAAATGATTAGTTATGAAAAATTTAAAAGTATATTTGATAAATTAAATGGTGAACCAGAAGTTACTTTTGTATATAGTACTGGTGAAAAATACTTTTTGACACCTTTTGATTCTGATAATCCTGCTGTATTAGCAAAAAGAGTTAATAAAGATAACAATGTAAAGTAGAGAATCAAACTGATTAGTTTGATTCTTTTTTATGTTATGATAATAATGAGGTATGAATATGGAAAAATTTTATTTTGAAAAACCATCGTTAACAAGAAAAGAAGAAGCAATTGAATATTTAAACGAACATGTTAAATATAATTCTGAGATTAATGGTCATGGTGGACTTAAGAAAATGTTATCTGATTCTAGTTATACTTATGAAAAATGGTTAGAAAATTTAGTATTAATTCAAGATAAGGAATATGCTGAATCAATTAATTGGGTACCATCAAGTACTTTCTTTACGATTCGCAAGAGTGATAATAAAATTGTGGGTATGGTTAATATTAGACATTATCTTAATGATCATTTAAAAAAAATTAGCGGTCATATCGGGTATGGTATCAGACCAACGGAACGAAGAAAAGGGTATGCTAAGATTCAATTATATATGGCATTGTTAGAAGCCCAAAAGTTAGGGTTAGATAAGGTAATGATCGATTGTATTGTATCCAACGTTGCTTCAGAAAAAACGATACAAGCATTAGGTGGGGTTTTTGGTGAGCAAGTTTATGATGAAGTAAATGATTATACTTTAAATAATTACTGGCTTAATGTTGATGAATGCATTAATAAATATAAAGATATATATGAACAATATATTTATCGAGGTGATGAATAATGTTTACTGATACTCATTGTCATATTTATCAAGAATACTATGATAATATAGATGAAATATATAATAATGCTATTAATAATAATGTTAATCGTTTTATTGTATGTGGTTGTTCCAAAAAGGATAATGATGAGGTTTTAGCTATTAAACGCAATGATGTTTATAAAGTAATTGGATTTCATCCGGATCAAGCATCAATTTATCAAGACTCTGATATTGAAGAATTAAGACAATATAAAAATCAAATAATTGCAATTGGTGAAATTGGGTTAGATTATTATTATGGCAAAGATGATATTGATAAGCAAAAAGAATTGTTTAGGAAACAACTAAAACTTGCGGAAGAATTAAACTTGCCAGTGGTAATTCATAGTCGTGATGCGGTAATGGATACTATGAACATTTTAAAAGAATATGATGTTCAGGGTGTTATTCATTCTTTTAGTGGTAGTTTAGAAGTTGCTAAAGAATATATTAAGATGGGTTTTATTCTAGGAATTAATGGAGTTATTACTTTTAAGAATTGTAATTTAAAAGAAGTAATTAAAGAAATTGGTGTTGATCATATTATCTTTGAAACGGATTCACCATATTTAACTCCAGTACCATATCGTGGTGAAAAAAATGAACCGGCACATATATATGATATAGCCAAATTTGTAAGTGAATTATGTAATATTGATATGAAAAAATTATCAGAAATTACCAATAAAAATATCAATAGAATTTTTGACATTTAACCCGTAATAAGGTATAATAAATATTGATGTTGAGGTGGTTTTTATGCCAAAATCAATAAAAAGGGTTTATCAAATTGTATTAGTAATTTTTGCTATTGTTTTAACTGTTTCTGTAAATGGTTCTTCTAAGAAAATTTACTTACAAGCCCAAAATGAAACAGTAACAAATACTGTTGATTTAAATATGATGGCAATGAAATTACAAGAAGATATTCGTAATGATATTTATAGTGCTAAAGATACATATGTTGGTCATTTAACCGGATATACTGCTGATTGTCCACTTTGTACTGGTCATTTAGCTTGTTTAAGTAATTATGATGTATTACATGGTGAGGAGTATTATCCTGATAAGACTTACGGAAGAGTAAGAATTGTTGCTTCTTCTAAGAATTTACCATGTGGAACTATTGTAAGATTTAATAAGAAGAGTATTTCTGAGGAACCAATTATTGCTATTGTTCTAGATCGTGGTGTTCTTGGTACGGCGTTAGATTTATTAACAAATAGTAATGAATATGCGAATACTTATATTGGTAGAAGTACTGTTGAATATGATGTTTTAAGAGAAAGTTGGGGAAATAAAGAATAGTTTAACTATTCTTTTAATGTTTATGGAGAAATTTATTGCAAAGAAAAAATTTGGTCAAAACTTTTTAACTAATTCAGCAATTATTGATAATATTGTAAATAGTGCAAATGTTAATAGTGATGACTTAATAATTGAGATTGGTCCTGGTAAGGGAGCATTAACTTCAAAGTTAGTGAAGAAAGGGTGCCAAGTTTTAGCATTTGAAATTGATACTGATACTAAACCTTATTTAGAACAAATTGCTAGTGATAATTTATCAATTATTTTTGGTAATTTCTTAGATGCTGATTTAAAGGAAGTATTAAGTAATTATCAATTTAATAATTTATATATAATTGCAAATTTACCATATTACATCACAACACCAATTATAACTAAAATAATTGCTAGTGAAATTAATCCTAAACAATTAACATTAATGGTTCAAAAGGAAGTAGCTGATCGTTTTTGTGCTGAACCAGGAAATAAAGAGTATGGTTATTTTACTGTTAAATTAAATTATTTTTTTAACATTCGTAAATTATGTAGTGTTAAGAGGCAGTACTTTTCACCACAACCTAATGTGGATAGTGCAGTAGTTGTTTTTGAAAATAAGGATTATGATAAAACTTTATATAAAAAATTTGATGAGTTAATAACAAAAGCATTTAGAATGAAACGAAAAACATTAAAAAACAATTTGGGAAGCGATTTATTTAATAAGTTATTACCAGAATTAATGAATAATGGTTATGGTAGTGACGTTCGTGCTGAACAAATTAATTTAGAAACTTATATTAAATTAGCTAAGTTACTATAAAGATGCATATAATGCATCTTTTTTCATATGATTTAATGGTGGAATAAATGAAATATAAAAAAGGTGATTTAGTAACTAGAATTAGCCATGGTCATGATATTATTTTTAAAGTTATTAATATAGTTGATAATAAATACATATTAAAAGGAATTGAAATCAGGTTATATGCTGATGCTAATGAAGAAGATTTAAATCTATATAATCAAAAGGTTAAATATGACAAAGGAATTTCAATACGTGATGAACGTTCTAAAGATGATTTTTTTTATATGCCACCAAGAATATTACAACTCGATGGTGATTCTGAATTCTTAAAAAGATGTTTAAATTATTACCAAGATAATAATGTTTATGCTGTTGGTAAAAAAATAAAAGAAGATAACATGGGTTACCATGTCGTTAATCTATTAAAAAAATATCAACCCAATATTTTAGTAATTTCTGGACATGATTCTTATAATAAAAAAGCTAATGATACTACAAATATTAAGAATTATAAGAATAGTATTCATTTTATTAATGCTGTTAAAGAAGCAAGAAAATATGAAAGTGATCATAACAAGTTAATTATCATAGCTGGAGCCTGCCAAAGTGATTATGAAGACTTAATTAAAGCAGGTGCTGATTTTGCATCAAGTCCAAAACGGATTAATATTCATGCATTAGATCCAGCGATTATTGCAACGACGTTATCATTAACCAAAAGAACGGAAGTTGTTAACCTGATTGAACTATTAAATAAAACCAAATATGGACCGGATGGAATTGGTGGTATTGAATGTAATGGATTAATGTATGTTGGTTATCCTAGATAGGAGTTAAATGAATTTAGATTTAATTAAAAATGAAATAAATAGTCATCTTAATGATGATGTTTATGTATATGTTAGTGCGTTACGTAATAAATCATATAGTTTTAAGGGTAAAATAACAAAGACGTATCCCAATATCTTTATAGTAACAAATAGTGAACTTGAGAAGGCGATTAGCTATTCTGATATTGCATCACAAGATGTTAAAATAACGTATATATAGCGATTTTTATTGCATATTAATAAAAACTATTTTAAAATTAAATTAAGTTAGTAAACTTTAGAAGGAGAGAACATATGCAAATTACATCTGTAAGCGTACGTAAAGTTGAAAAAGAAGGATCTCGCATGAAAGGAAAAGCTTCTGTAGTAATCGATGATTCATTCGCCGTACATGATATTAGAATCATTGAAGGAGATAATGGTTTATTTATCGCTATGCCTAGTAAGAAAACTGCTACAGGACAATACAGAGATATAGCTCATCCTATTAATGCTGATGCTCGTAAATTATTCCAAGATGCTATAATTGAAGAATATAACAATACTGATTTAGTAACTGATGATGCTGAATAAAAAAGATGTATAGAATACATCTTTTTTTCATATTATTCTTTAGGAGGATAATATGGATAACAATTTAGTCGGATCACATGAATTAAAAATTACTGATCGTAAAAGCATTATATTAACAGGGATTAAAAAAATAATTAGTTTTAATAGTACAGAATTTATTATGGATAGTAACTTGGGTACTATTGAATTAAAAGGTAATAATTTAGAATTAAATAAACTTGATACTAATTTAGGTAACGTAAATATTAAAGGAACAATTAATAGTTTAAATTATCTAGTAAGAGAGAAAAGTAAAGAAGAAAGTATCCTAAGTAAATTATTTAAATAATGAGCATTAATCTACAAATCAAAGCTTTATTATTTGCATTTTTATATGGAATAATTTTAAGTATTATTAGAAATATTTTCTTTAATAAGGAAACTTTCTTTAATTATTTATTTAGTATGTTACTAATTATTGCTTTAAGTATTATTTATAATTATGTATTATTTAAGATTTGTTATAATCAAGATTCACTATATATTATCTTAACTACCTTTATCAGTTATTTTATTTTTAATAATTTGACAAATTCGATAATAAATTATGTCAAAAAAGTGCTAGGTTCTTGTAAAAGTAAAATTAAAATGCTATATTTTAAGTAATAATAGGTGGTTGCTATGAAAAAAAGAATAGGAAAGAAAGCAAAACGTAGATTATTATTTTTAACTAGTTCAATTGTTATTGCTAGTGTTGTTTTAGTGTTTTTCCTATTTAAGGATTGGAAGCAAATTTTAAATAACCGTGCTAAAGCTAAAGAATTAGATGGCCAATATCAAGAATTATTAAAAGAAGAAGAAAAATTAAATTCAGAAGTTAATAAGTTATCTGATCCCGATTATGTAGCACGTTATGCAAGAGAGAAATTTTTATATTCACTACCTGATGAAATAATAATTAGAAAGTCAGAAAATTAAACATAAAATTGTTTAATTTTTTTGCATTGAAGGAGCTTGTATGAAGAATTTTTGTGGAAAATGTGGAACGAAATTAGAAAATGGTGTTTGTCCTACTTGCAGAGAAGTTGCGATTGAGCGAAGAAAAAAGAATAATAAGAGTACTTATATTGTTTTATTGGTTTTGGGCGTCATATTTTTTGCTATTGTAATATTAGGAATTATAATAGCTTTATTAATACCTGATGATTTTAAAACTAAAAAGTCAAAAGAAAATTGTGAATACACTAATATGTTTTCTTATTCCAATGAGCAAATTTATTATTATTGTTTAGATGAAGTGGAAGTTTATAAAAATAGAAAAGAAAAATATGTTGATTTGAAGAAATATTACGAAGATAACAAGGATGCAACAAGAAAGATTATCAAAGAATTAGACGAGAAAAACAAATATGAAGACGGAAGTATAATGTATGAATATTACAGGAATTTATCTTTATTAAAATGTGCTAATGATGGTATTTTAATCTTTGGACCAGAAGATATGAAATTTGAAGATGGTTTTTGTGGTTTAGATAAAGCACCAGAAAAAGTAAAAAAAGAAAATAATTCTAAATCCAAAAGTAAACAAAAAAATACAAAAAAGAAATCGTCATCAAACAATAAAAAAGAAAGTGAACCCAAAAAAACAAAGGAAGAAATTAAACAAGAATATGTAGAAACTTGTAAGTCTTATAATTATAAAGATATCGCAAGGCAGCCTGATAATTATAAAGGTAAAAAAGCGAAATTTAAAGGCAAAGTAATACAAGTATCTGAAGGTATTTTTAATTCAAAAAAAGTAACACTACGAGTTGAGGTTACAAAGGGAGATTATGGCCTATGGGATGACCCTGTTTATGTTACCTATACTTATAGTAAAGGTGAAAACAAAATTCTTGAAGATGATATTGTTAATATGTATGGAACTATTGAAGGAACTGAATCATATTTTTCTGTGTTAGGTGCATACATTACTATTCCTTCTTTCAAGGCAAAATATATTGATATTATTCAACAATAAAATCAAAAAATTAAACATTGTTGTTTAATTTTTTTTATATTTTGTATATAATAGTACTTAATTTGGTGATGATTTATGAATTATAATATTAAAACAGATTTTAGTAATCACACATGTATTATTGGTAATGCTATGAGTGGTAAAACTACTTTAGGTAAATACTTAAGTAGTAAGTTAAATAAGGCATTATTTGTTGAGAACAAATTAGTGATGAATTACTTTGAGTATTTAATTAACTTATTTGATTTAGATTATCAAGTATTTATTATTGATGACTTATTTACTTACCTAAATGTTAAAGAAAGATTAGCAATTATTGATACTGCTAATAAAAATAATAAGATTATTATTAATTTAACTACTGATAGTAAAGATGTGTTATTATTCCCATACTTAATGGTTATTAATAATTACGATATTGTTATGGAAGGTAATAATAAAGAAATCATTAAAGAAGAAAAAATGTTTTCAAATATTGGAATTAAATTACCATTTATTGTGCAATTAAGTAAGGAATTAAAAGATTATAATGTTATTAATGATTATGCATATTCTAGTGAGGAGTTGATTAATTTATTATGGAAATAAAGATAAATGAAAAAACTTTTGAACTAGAACCAGGTAATATCTATGGTTTAATCATGGAAGAAAGTTTAATTAAAGAGATTAATTGTTTAGTAAATGCCGATTATTATAATGATGTGGAATTGTTAAACGAAGTAGAGCAAAAGATAGCAGCATTAATTGGGGTTAATGATGGTAAAAGTTTTACTAATAATAAACGTAAATGGTTAGCTAAAACTATTGCATTAAAAAGTAATTATTTAATAATTGAGAATTTCTTTAGTAATTTTACTTATATTGATAGTAATGCCTTTATTAAGTTATTTAGAAACTTATGCAAAAAGCATAATTTAATAATTGTTATTAAAGAAAATGATACCAATTTCTTAATTGAAAATTGTGATTATTTAATTAATTATCATAATGCGAACATGGTTAGTAAACATGATTATTATTTAATTGATTTTGAAAGCTTTGATCAACCAGATATTTTAGAGTTTACTAACTTAGTATTAGAAAAAAATATTAAGATTAAGTATTTTTATAATCGCCTTGATTTACTTAAATCACTTTATAGGGTGGTGATGTAATGACTAGTTATTTAATAAGAATTAAATATGATGGTTCAAAGTTTAATGGCTTTCAAAGATTAAATGATCGTAATACAGTTCAAGAGACGATTGAAAATGCTTTAACAATTATTGATAAAGCCCCAGTAGTAATCAAAGGTGCTGGTAGAACTGATAAAGGTGTTCATGCCCTTGATCAGTGTGCTACCTTTAAACTAAATCACAATATTCCTGAAAAAAGATTACGTAAAGCAATCAACAGTATTGTTGAGCCATATATTTATATTAAGGAAGTAATTAAAGTTGATGATGACTTTCATGCCCGTTTTTGTGTTAAAACGAAAACCTATGTATATAAGATATATCGTGGTGAATATGATCCGTTCTTAAGTGATTATTATCTATTTAGGGATAATCTTAATGTTAAGAAAATGATTGATGCTAGTAAGATCTTTATTGGTGAACACTATTTTACTAATTATGTAAGTGGATTCCGTAATAATTATGCATCAACCATTTATAGTATTGATTTTAAAGAAGAAGCAGATTTTATTTATATTACCTTCAAAGGAATAAGCTTTTATCAATATATGGTAAGAAATTTAGTAGGGGCGATGATTGCTTATAGTGATGGTAAAACTACTTTAAAAGAGATTAAAAGTTTACTTGACGCTAAAGAAAAAAATCAAAAGCTACCTACTGCCAGTCCTAAAGGGTTATATCTAGTAAATATTGAGTATTAAAAATTTACATTTTTTGTTAACTTTTATTTGACTTATTTACATTTTTTGTTATAATCTTAATTGGTACATTTTATTGGTTGTTTTATTGATAACCCTGGGAAAGTTAGAAGATAAAATGACGATGAAAGGAAAAAAATATGAATACTTATATGGAAAACCAAAATACCGTTAAGCATAATTGGTATATCATTGATGCTGAAGGTAAAAACTTAGGTCGTGTTGCTACTAAAGCTGCTACAGTTTTAAGAGGAAAACATAAACCTACTTTTACACCACATATGGATTGTGGCGATTATGTTATCATTATTAATGCTGGTAAAGTAAATTTAACTGGTAATAAATTAAATGATAAGATGTATTACAATCATTCTGGATATCCAGGAGGATTAAGAGAACGTAATGCTAAATTAATGTTAGAAAAATATCCTGAAGAAATGGTTGAAAGAGCTGTTAAAGGAATGTTACCTAAAGGAAGATTAGGAAGACAATTATTCACTAAGTTATATGTATATGCTGGTAGTGAATATGAACAAGTAGCTCAAAAGCCAGTTGCTTTAGAAATTGATTAGGAGGGTATATATGAGTAAGAATCAAGTATGGGCTGCAACAGGTCGTAGAAAACGTTCTAGTGCACAAGTTAGATTAACTGCTGGTACTGGTAAAATTACTGTTAATGGCGTTGATGTTAATGAATATATGCCATATGCAACATTAGTTCAAGATTTAAAACAACCATTAACTGTTACTGGAAACGAAAATAAATTTGATGTTGAAGTAACTGTTAAAGGTGGAGGATTCTCTGGACAAACTGGAGCTATTCGTTTAGGTATTGCTCGTGCATTAATTTTATTTGATGCTGATGCTGATCAAGCTAGAGATGATGCTTATCGTAAAGTATTAAAAGTAAATGGTTTTGTTACACGTGACTCTCGTAAGAAAGAACGTAAGAAACCAGGTCTTAAAAAAGCTCGTCGTGCTCCACAATTCTCAAAGAGATAGTATTATGGTTTTCAAAAAGTCTGTTTATACAGACTTTTTTCTATGATATAATTTATTTGTAGGTGTTTATATGAAAGTAATAACAATAAAACAACCTTGGGCAACGTTAATTGCGGAGGGTTTAAAAGAATATGAATTTAGAACGTGGAATACAAAATTTCGAGGAGAGATTTTAATTCATGCTGGTAAATCAGTTGATAAAGAGGCTATGAAACGATTTAAAGATTATCACTTTGAATATCCTACTGGATGCATAATTGCTAAAGCTAATCTGGTAGATTCAATTTTGGTTGATGATAATTTTGTAAAAAAAGTTGGCCCGACTAATCCGCTAGTCTATAAGGGAATTATTGAAAGAAATGGCTGGGAAGGTTATGGCTTTAAATTAGAAAATGTAAAAAAGATTAACCCTATTTATCTAAATGGTAAATTAAGCTTATGGGATTATGATTATAACGAAAGTGGTTGTAATTGATGGGATAGCACCAATAATTTGCAGGAAAAATTAATTTAAATAAACAATCTTTATTGTTTATTTTTTTTAGGTGTGATATTCTTGAAAAGAATAGGTGTGGTTGTGTGAAGGAGTTTATTCATAATTTAAAAGTATCTGCTAAATTTTACAAAGGAAATGGTTTTAAAATATTCTTACTAGTAATTACAACTATAATTATTATGGGTTTAAGAATAGTAACTCCAATTCTATCAGCAAAAACGATAGTATATTTAACCGATAATAAATTAAAACAAGTTGTTTTTGTAGCACTAATAATATTAGTTATTGATATAGTATGGGATTTATTTTGGTACTTACAAA
>JAEEKO010000047.1 GCA_016282415.1 Caryophanales bacterium
GATAGTTTAGTTAAAGAACTAAATACTGATGCATATACTTTAGAAGATATTAAAAAGGAGTTATTAAATCCTGGTTTAGACCCTCGTGATATGTTAGAACAACCATTACTTAAAAGTAATATTTTAACGATTGATGATTTAAAAGTCGGAATGAAATTACAAGGTACAGTTCGTAATGTTGCTTCCTTTGGAGCATTTGTTGATATTGGATTACATGAAGATGGTTTAATCCATATTTCAAAATTAAGTAAAGATTTTGTTAAAGATCCTCTTGATATTATTAATGTTGGTGATATAATAGACTGCGTCGTTTTTAAAATTAACAAAGAAACCAAAAAGGTTGAATTATCTTTAATTGATTAAATTCAACAATAATTTTGTTATCTACGACATAGAATAATGAAGGAGATGATAATATGGGAAAACAAGATAATCAAAAAATTCTTTTGATTAGTGATTATGATGGAACAATATCTCCTTTAAATTTAAAAGCAAATATTAATGCAATTAGAAAGTTTATTGATGATGGTAATATTTTTGCTATATCAACTGCTAGATCTCGTTCTAGTATTTTAAAGAAAATAAGAAAGTATAATATCCCAGTAAATTATATAACTAGTAATAATGGATCCGAAATAATGAATGCTAGTGGTGTAATTATTTCTGTATTTGAAATGAATCGTGGTGAATTAACCTTTATTCACAACCAATTGTTAGCAAATAATCCTCATGTTACCGATGTAGCATTTGTTAACAAAAATGGTAATGTGTTTAGAGGTGGGATTATTCCTAATAATGCAATTATGATTAGATGTACATGCCCATTATATTATGACTTAAGAAGTTTAATTGCTGAAATTCCGGGATATACCTGTTATCGTTTTGGTGCAACTTTTGAAATTAAACCAAGTTATATTGATAAATCATTTGCTGCTAATGAATTAATTAGTTATTTAAAAAATAAAGATAAAATAAAAGAAATAACTGAATATAGTATTGGTAATACTATGAATGATTATGAATTACTAAAAAATCATAATGGTTATGTTGTTAGTTATGGTTCGCCATTTTTAAAACGTAAGATTAAAACTAGAACTTCAAGTGTTAGTTCATTAATTGCAACTTTAAAATAAAAGCCTAAGTTTAAACTTTGGTTTTTTTATGATATAATTTAAGTGGTATTGCCCCATGGCCAAGTGGTAAGGCGGTGGACTCTGACTCCATAATCGAAGGTTCGAATCCTCCTGGGGCAACCATAAATGATGTATAAAAAAAATAAAGGGACATATAATTTAATGGTGGATATATGGAAACAATACTTTTTATATTTTTAAAATTTATGTATTACAGCTTGATTGGTTATTTAATTGAAATAGTCTTTGCTTTTATTAAAGATCATAAATATGTTAATCGTGGTTTCTTAATTGGACCTTATTGTTCAATATACGGTGTAGCAGGGTTAGTATTATCTACTTTTAATCCTAATATGAACGTAGTTTTATTATTTTTATTATCAATGGCTTGCTGTGGCATAATTGAAGGTGGTACCGGTTTCATATTAGATAAAGTATTTAATATGCGTTGGTGGGATTACAGTAAAGTTCCCTTAAACATTCACGGTTATGTTTGTTTAAAGTTTATGCTTTTATTTGGATTATTTAGTTTAATTGGGGTTTATTTATTAAATCCAATTTTCTCATCATTATATCGTTATTTAGATGATAATGTAAAAATGTTAATATTTATTCCATTAGTAATCATTTATGTAATAGATTTAGTTGTAAGCACAATCTTGATTATTAAAATTAAGAAAATTATTGATCCTAAAGATCGCAATAATACAACGTTAATAATAAATACTAAAAAGAAAATGCTTTTAGATTTCATTAGATAGTCATGGATTGACTATCTTTCTTTTATTAGGTAAAATTAAATTAGGATGTGATAGCCATGAAAAACCGAATTAAATATGTTATAACGCTTGATATCTTTTTAATTATAATTAGTATTTTTGGAATCTTAAATCCATTTTTAGGGATATTAAATATCAGGAACTGTTTATTAGTATTATTATTGAGTTATAGTTTTATTAATGCTTTTAAATTTATGCTTAAAAGAGATTATACTGATTTTGAATATTTATATTCGTGTTTAGCGGGCTGTCTTTTTTCTTTAGTAATGTATTTTATTAAAATTGATACCAATCGCAATTTAGCATTATTTATTTTATTGTGGGTTTTTGTATCAACATTAATTAAGTTGATAAAATGTGATAATTATCATGATAATAACAATAAACTATGGGTATCTAAATTAGCTAATATTACCATTTTAATGATTATTGGTTTTGTTACAGCAATTAATTTAGGTAATGGTCGTGTAGTTAATATTATTACCATTAGTTATTTTTTCTTTATTAATTATATATTAGATTTTATGCATGATATTTTTGAAATGATTCGAGGTTAAAAAATGAAATTAGTTAACGATTTTTATGATTACCAATTACTTGATATGGCTAATGGTGAGAAATTAGAAAAGTGGGGGGATATTACTTTAGTAAGACCTGATCCAGAAGTTATCTGGCCGGTAAAAAGTCATCCTGAATTATGGAATAATGTTGATGCCCATTATCATCGTAGTAATAAGGGTGGTGGCAATTGGGAAATCTTTAATAAGAAATTAACCAATTGGCAAATTAAGTATCGTGATTTAACCTTTAATTTGAAATTAATGGGTTTTAAACATACAGGTTTATTTCCAGAACAAGCTTATAACTGGAATTATTTAGATGAGGTTGTTAAACCAGGTGATAAAGTTTTAAATCTTTTTGCATATACCGGAGCTGCATCAGTTAAGGCTTTGAGTTTAGGTGCTAGTGTAGTGCATGTTGATTCTTCTAAAGGAATGATTGATTGGGCTAAAGAAAATGTTAAGTCATCAGGACTTGAAGATAAACCAATTCGATTCTTAGTAGATGATGTTTTAAAATTTGTTAAACGTGAGATTAGACGTGGTAACAAATATGACATTATTATTTTAGATCCACCATCATTTGGCCGTGGTAGTAATGGTGAAGTATGGGATATTAATAAAGACTTATATGAATTATTAGATTTATTAACTGAATTATTAAGTGATAATTTTAAAATGGTTTTAATTAATTCTTATACGACGGGATTATCAAAAACCGTTTTAGAGAATTTATTAAATATTACAATTAATAAAAAAGTTAAAGGAACTATTACTAGTGATGAACTAGGAATAGCTATGAATAATAGTAATTTAATATTACCTTGTGGCGTTTATGCTCGTCTTACAAAATAGCATAATTATAAAACCCTTTCATATATTTAAATGAAAGGGTGATTTTTTTTGGAAATATTAAAAGTATCTAGTAAATCTAATCCTAGTAAAGTAGCAGGTGCAATTGCTAATATTTATCGTGAAAATAAAAAGGTTGAAATACAAACCGTAGGGGCGGGTTCATTAAATCAAGCAATTAAAGCAATTGCTATTGCTCGTGGTTTCATTGCAACTAGTGGCGATAACTTAGTAGTTATTCCAGCTTTTAATGATATTAACATTAATGGAGAAGAAAAAACAGCTATTCGCTTAATCATCGAAGCTAAATAGCTGTTTTTTAATGTCGATAAATAAAGGTTGCAATGATAATACCTAAATTAATAATTATTAAAATAATACTGGCTATTGAAATGAATCCTAATTCATTTTGATCATCATCATACA
Source organism: Caryophanales bacterium (assembly GCA_016282415.1). Lineage (GTDB taxonomy): Bacteria > Bacillota_I > Bacilli_A > RF39 > UBA660 > RGIG8386. Next base: position 3,751 of record JAEEKO010000047.1, read on the forward strand.
TATTTGGAATATTACGATGAAGCGTATTTTTCATTGCACTAGTTTCATTTTCGTAATCTTGCAGTATTTTTAAATAAGCTTCACGAAGCGTATCATCATTAATGGTTTGCGGTTCATCAATAACGTTTTTTAAATTATCACAAATATGTTGGAATTGCTCATTTAAATAAGTGTATGATTGACACATATATAGATGATTTCTGCAAAGATCTTCTAAAAAATATTTATCTAATATTTCATTAGCATTATTACGATAATGATATTCTAAAACTTGTTTATTATAACGAGATAACCCTAAAATATAAGCTTTAACAATTTTAATGATTATAGTACTATTAATCATGCCAGCACTTAAATCATTTAAGAACTTTGGTGATTTTATTAGCGGTGCAAAATTAAAATTGGTGACAATAACGCTATCTTCACCATTGGTTAATACTTTTTCATTATGACCGTCAATAACTTGATCTTCAAGTACGGCATCTTTGATTTCGTATTGATATATATAGCAGAGAAATTCTACTGGACTCATATTATCACCATAATAATAATATCAAAAAGTTAAGTTTTTTTCAATATTACCTAAATTTATTATTTTGTACTTTATTAATAATCAAAGATTAAAGTTCTGATTTAATATAATTAGATTTTTGTATTTGTTCAAACTTATAAAATAACTTTTTCGGTTTTTGACCATCTTTTTTATTCGTGTTATTTATTAAACACGAAAGGAGGAAATATGTTGAATCAGGTTGTTTTGGTTGGACGTTTAACACAAGATCCGACTGTTGAAGAAACTGAAGGTGGACACAAAAGAACCGTAGTGAATGTTGCTGTTAATCGTGGTTTTAAAAATGCTGATGGTATTTATGAAACGGATTTTATTCGTTGTATTTTATGGAATGCCATTGCTGAGAATACAACAACGTATTGTCATAAAGGTGATGTCATCGGGGTTAAAGGGCGCATTCAAACATCATCATATGAAAAAGATGGTGAAACAAAATATGCAATTGATATTATTGCAGAAAAAGTTACATTTCTATCAAGTAAAAGAGCAGATGAAGAATAATCTGCTCTTTAAAATTCATCGTAGAAAAGATCATCAGGTTTAACATTTAGAATGTTAGCAATTTGTTTAGCTAGTTTATAGGTTAAGGTTCTTTTCTTATTTTCAATTTGCGAATAAAATGGTTCACTTATATTTAATAATTGAGCCATTTCTTTAATCTTAATCTTTTTTTTAATTCTTAATTCTTTTAATTTTTTCATATTATTATTATAAACGCGTTATGATATTTAATACAAGCAAAAGTTAACAAGTGGTTAACAATTTACTTTGAGTTAATCAACCTACATATAATTAGTTCGTGGTGATAGGGATGTTTAATGGTAGTAGATTAAAAGCCTTAAGAATTGAAAAAGGTCTAACTCAAGAAGAGTTAGGAAAAATGGTTCATGTTACTAAAGCCGAGATTAGTATGATTGAAAGTAACAAAAGAAGCCCAAAATTAACAACTATTATTGAATTTATGATGTTCTTTAATGTGTCAAGCGATTACTTACTAGGTGCTGATTCATTAATAAAAGAATATGAAAATCCTGATGTAGTTGTTACTGTTATGACTCAAGAAGAAATAACATTCATTAATGAGTTAAAGAAAAATAAATTAGTTTATGATATTTTGTTAAATGATCCAAAACGTGGTGCATTATTAATTAATAAGAAAATTGGTTAGCATATTTTAAATGTTTGGTGAGTATTCTTATATAGGTGATTCCTTTGTTAAAAGTGATCAGGAATATATTATTTGTTATCATGATGGTATTTTGTTTATGGGTAATTAGTTTTTTAAATAAGATAATTGTTAACAACAATAATATTTACCAAGAAATTATAAATAATAAAGCTAAGTATGAATATGATTCTATTGAAGGAGAAATAATTAATAATAAATATTTTATTCCTGGCATTAAGGGAAGAAAAGTTAATGTTACTAAAAGTTATAATAAAATGAAAAAACGTGGTTACTATAATAGTAACCATTTTGTATATGATGATATTTATCCGCAACTAAGATTAAAAGATAATCAGTTACCAATATTAAAAGGCAATAGCTTTTATCGAGGAATTGCTATCATATCTTATTATGCTAAAGATATTTTAACTTCTTATCAAGAGTATCAAGAATATCCTTATGTTTTAAACGTTATTCTTTTAAACAGTAGTAATTATTTAACATTAAAAAATAGTATTGAGTTTGGTGATATTATTTATCTTGATCGTAGCTTAACTTATGAGCAAATTGAATATTTAATAACCTTTTATCAATCTAAAGGATTTAAAATTCTTGCTTTAAAAGATTTACTTTCTGAATAATTTTTGCTATAATCTTTTTAACGTTGAACTTTATTTTATAATTTATTTAGAAAGAAAGATGATTTTATTATGAGTAAAATTAAGATATTCGCATTGGGCGGTTTAGACGAAGATGGTAAGAATACTTACTGTATCGATGTTGATAACAACCTATTTATTTTTGACTGCGGTTTAAAATATGCTAATGAAAATTTATATGGTATTGATTATATTACTGCGGACTTTTCCTATTTAGAAAAAAATCGTAAACGTATTAAAGGTGTATTTATAACTCATGGTCACTATGAAAATATGGGAGCATTAAAAGACTTAGTTAAGAGTGTTAAGAATGTTCGTATTTTTGCAACTAAATTTACTAAAAAAATGTTAGTGTTTGAAGGTATTCCAGAAGAAAGTGTTTATGAGATTATTGCTCATAAAAAACTAGTATTCGGTGATGTATCAATTTTCCCAATTAATGTTAATCATAGTTGTCCAGATGCCGTTATGTATGTTATTAACACTCCTGATGGTGCGATTTGTTATACTGGTGACTTTATTATTGATCCAGCAATGAATAAATGCTTTGATATGGATTTGGGACGTATTGCTTATGTTGGTAAACAAGGGGTACTAGCATTATTAAGTGAATCTCCATTTAGTGAAAAGAATGGATTTACTTCTCCAAATCATCGTTTAAAAGATTTCTTTAAAGACACAATTAATCGTAATAAGGAACGTATTATTTTCTTAGTATTACCAACTAATATTTATAATTTACAAGAAATACTAGATGGTGCAGAAAATACACATCGTAAAGTAATCGCAATGGGTAAGAAACTTCAATACTTATTAAAAATGGGTAAGGAAGAGGGTTACCTATTCTATAGTGATAACATGCTAGGAGATTTAAATAATATTAATGATCATGATGCCATTATTTTAGTTAGTGATGATCGTGAAAATCAATATGGTAGTATTTCTAAAATACTAAACGGTTATGATAAATACGTTAAGTTAAAGAATAATGATACGGTAGTATTTGCTGAACCAAAATATGATAGTACGGAAAAGATCTTAGTAAAAGTTCAAAACGAATTAGCTGAAGCCGGATGTCATATCATTAATCTTCCAAAAGATAAAACTTTATTACAACATGCCTCTAGCGAAGACTTATTATTAATGTTAAAACTATTAAACCCTAAATACTATATTCCAGTAAGAGGGGAATATCGTTACATGGTTAATAATGCTAACTTAGTTAATAGTATTGGATTCCCAGCCGAAAACATTATCTTAAAACAAAATGGTGATGTTATCGAGATTGAAAATGGTGAATTACTAGATACTTATGAACATATTAAAGTAAACGATATTTTAATTGATGGTAAATCAAGTGATGATGTTGGTGATCTTGTTATTAAAGATCGTGAAATGTTAAGTGAAAATGGTATTGTTTTAATCAGTGCTACATTAAGTAAAAAAGATAAACATATTTTAGTAGAACCTAAAATAACCACGCGTGGTTTTATCTATGTTAAAGATTCTGCGGAAATGATTGAAGAAATTAAGAAGATCAGTTTAGGAGTTATTGAACGCAATATAACTACTAACTATGTTGATTTCAACAATATTAAAAATGAAATTAGAGAAGAATTAGGTCGCTACTTATATCAAGAAACTGAATGTAAGCCAATGATTATCGCGGTAATTCAAGAAGTATAATTATTAAATAATTGGTTATCCTATTAATGGTGATTAAGATGGATAACATTGAATTCTTAAATTATATTTATCAGAATGCTCATATGGGAGTTATTGGAATTGAGCATATTGAAAATGATATAGTTGATGATGACTTAAGGAATATTATTTTAAAACAAAAGCAAGAATATAATGCAATTGTTAAAGAAACTTTAGAAATTTTTAAAAAATATCATAAAGAAGAAAAGGATATTTCGATTATGGCTAAAATTGGTAGCTATATGAGTGCTAAATTTAATTTATTAAAAGATAATAACACTAATGTTATTGCTAAAATGATGATTGAAGGAAGTAATAAAGGCATTATTGAAATAACCGAAAAGCTAAATAACTATCATGGCGATAATAAAGAATTATGTAATTTAGCTAAAAAGTTATTACGTACTGAAGAATATAATTTAGAAGAATTAAAGAAGTTTTTATAAATTAACTAGAAATAGTTAATTTTTTTTAGTATAATGATTATGGTGATAGTAGATGGCTAAACGTAAGCAAAAAAGAAATAGTGAATCTAAATCTTTTGGCCATAGTGCTGAATTAACTGGTCTTATTCTAATCTTATTAGGAATAATTGGGTTTGGCTTTGGACCAGTGGGAACTTTATTAAAGAAATTCTGTATGTTCTTAACTGGAGAATGGTATTTTATCATTCTGTTTGGTTTATTATATTTTGGGGCATACATGATTATTAAAAGAAAGTTTCCTAAGTATTATAAAGCCCGTTTAATTGGTATTTATATTATTGTAATTGTTATTTTAGTTGCTAGTCATTTTGAATTTATTAATACCAGTTTGAGATTTAAGGAAATAATTCGTTTAACATGGCATGAGTATGTTGCTCGTATCCATACGGTTAATACTATGGGTGGAGTTTTAGATACTGGTAGTACTAACATCATTATTGGTGGTGGTATGATCGGTGCTATTATTGCCGGTTTAATGGCACAATTACTTGGTAAAATTGGTACCATTATTACTTTAGTTGTATTAGGATTATTTGGTATTATCTTATTATTTGATATTACGATTGCTGATATTATTGATAAGATTAAGGATTTCTTCTTTAATCGTAATAAAGACGATGATGAAGAGAAATCATCTAAAGAAGAATTAAGTCGTGAAAAGCGCAAGAATGATGTTGTTATCACAAGTAGTGATGAACCAGATGTAGATAACAAGATTGTTATTACTAGTATGGATGATTTAAAAGAAGGTAAATCAGTAGTTGAAAAAGTTGAACCAATTGAAGAGACTTCAAATACTAATTATCATTTGCCACCAATGAGTTTGCTTGATGATCCGGTTAAGAGTAAAAAGACTAATTCAGAAGAAGAAATTCGTCGTAATAAAGATGCACTAGAACGTGTACTTGCTGATTTCCAAATTAAAGGAACGGTTGTTGAAATTCATGTTGGACCAAGTGTTACTCAATATGAAGTATCAATTCCTGCTGGTACTAAAGTTAGTCGTATCGTTTCTATTAATAAAGAAATAGCTTTGGCACTGGCTGCTACTGATGTTCGTATTCAAGCACCAATTCCTGGTAAATCGACGATTGGTGTTGAGCTTCCAAATAAAGCGGTATCGCCAGTTAAGATTAAAGAAATTTTAAATAATATTCCAGCTAAAGATCAAGATGGTAAGTTAATTGTTTCTTTAGGAAAAGATATCATGGGTCGTGTTAAGACTGCTGATATTAGTAAGATGCCACACTTATTAGTTGCTGGTTCAACTGGTAGTGGTAAATCAGTATGTATTAATAGTATTATTGCATCAATTCTAATGCGTTATCGTCCTGATGAAGTTAAGTTAGTATTAGTAGATCCAAAGAAAGTTGAATTATCAAATTATAATGGCGTTCCACATTTATTATGTCCAGTAGTAAATGATCCAAAGAAAGCCAATGCTACATTACAAAAGATTGTTGCTGAAATGGATTCACGTTATGATACATTTAGTGATTGTAATGTTAAAAATATTAGTGGTTATAATGAATATGTTGAAAAAGAAAATCAACGTCCACATGATATGCCACTTAAGAAGATGCCATACATTATTGTAATTATTGATGAATTAGCTGATTTAATGTTAGTTGCATCAAAAGAAGTTGAAGATTCGATTATGCGTATTACCCAAATGGCTCGTGCCGCTGGTATTCATTTAATTGTTGCAACTCAAAGACCATCAACTGATGTAATTACTGGTGTTGTTAAAGCTAACATTCCATCACGTATTTCATTCACGGTATCAAGTCAAATTGATTCTAGAACTATTCTTGATATGGCTGGTGCTGAAAAGTTATTAGGTCGTGGTGATATGTTATATTTACCAATGGGTGAAAACGTTCCAGTACGTATTCAAGGATGTTATATTTCTGATAGTGAAATTGAAAAATTAATTAACTATGTTTGCAAAGAGCAAAAAGCTCAATACAATGAAGAATTTGCCAATATTAGTGCTACTAGTGCTCCTAAAGATGCTAGTGGAATGGCTGATGGAGCAGATGATCCGTTGTATGATGAAATTGTAGAATTTGCTATTCAAACAGGTAAGGTTTCAGCATCATTATTACAACGTCGTTTCCGTTTAGGTTATAATCGTGCAGCGCGTTTAGTTGATCTATTAGAAGAGCGTGGTATCATCGGACCACAAAATGGATCTAAGCCAAGAGAAGTATTGGTGAAATTAGAGAATAAAGATAACTAAAGTTATCTTTTTTTATGCAAAAAATGTTGTTTGAACAATAAAGTTATTGTATAATCTAAATTAGGATAGTGGTCATATGAAAAAAAAGGGATTTACATTAACAGAGTTATTAGCAGTAATTGTTATTATTGGAGTAATAACATTAATAGCAATTCCTTCTTCATTTGCCATTTCAAATCGTATTAAAATCAATCTATATTGTACTAAAATGGATACCATTAAAAAAGCCGCTGACTTATATGCCAGTGATCATTTTGATGAAGTTCGTCTAGGTATTATTACTAGGGTTTCAGTTAAAGATTTAGTAAATTATGGTTATGTTAAAAAAGATAATGATTCAAGAGATGGTATTTTAATTTTCGACCCACGTGATAATGAAACTGCATTAGATGATATGACCATTTCATTAACGATTAGTAATAACCGTGCTAAAACAAGTTTTGATCAAGAAAATTATTACTTCTTATGTGGTGATGAAAAGCGAAAAGATAAAAAAGACCCAAATTGTTTATATAAAGGTGAATCAAAAACATGGACTAACAAGAATCGTACGATAACTATTTCTTGTTATGATGCTGGTAGTGGTTGTAAAACTAAAGATGAAGTTAAAACTTATTCCACAACAACAAAGACTGCTAAAGTAACATTAAATGTTCGTGACTGGTCTGGAAATACCAATAGTTGTAGTAAAACCGTAAATGTATATGTTGATAAAACTAACCCGTCTTATGAAATAGTGGGAGCAGCGGCCAATAATCATGACTGGTCTAATAAGCGTACGATAACAGTTAAATGTGTTGATAGTGATAGCGGTTGTAAAACTGCTGACCAAAAATTTGAATATGGTATTTTAAGTAGTGATAATAGTAAACGTAATATTACTACTGATTCAATAACCTTCACGGTTGAAGATAAAGCTGGTAACAAAAAAACATACACTGAAGAAGTAAATGTTTATACTGATGTTGATAATCCAACATGTACTTACTATGGTGAGTCTGAGAGTTGGACTAATGAAGACCGTAGTATTCAAGTAGTATGTGAAGATGCTTTATCAGGTTGTAAGGTAGCATCAACATCACTAACTATTGGTGAATCATCTGGTGCTCAAGAAATTGATTTCGTTGCTGAAGATAATGCTGGGAACCAAACTAACTGTACTAAGTTTATGAACGTTTTCGTTGATAAAGTTAAACCAACCATAGGAGCAATGACTTATTCTGGTGGAATTGCAACCATGGATGTAAGCGATGATCAAGGTCTTAAAAAATATGAAATTTATAATAGTTCCAATACCAAAGAAGCTTCTGGTAATTTGAGTGGAAAAACTGGTACGGTTAATTTTGAAAAATCAACTTCTGGAACATATACTATTAAAGTTTATGATGCGGCTGGAAATATTCAGACTGCTGAATTCACTATTCCTCAATATAAAGTAACTTTCAAAGTAAATAATGCTGACATGGGTTCAGTAACAAATTCTTCAAAGAAAACAGATTATGGAGGATCAGCAAGTACTACCTTTACAGCAGCTACAGGATACCATTATAAGAGTGTATCCGGAACGGGATGTAGTGTTAGTGGAACAACGGTAACAGCATCCAATGTTGCAGGAAATGTAACATGTACCGTAACCTTTGCAATTGATACGCATACGGTAACATTTAAAGTAAATAATGCTAATTATGGTTCAGTGACCGATGCAACAAAAACGGTAAATTATGGTAGTGATGGTAGTACGACATTTACCGCAGCTACGGGATATCATTATAAGAGTGTATCCGGAACCGGATGTAGTGTATCTGATAATACGGTAACAGCATCCAATGTTACAGGAAATGTAACATGTACGGTAACCTTTGAAATCAATAGTTACACGGTAACATTCAAATCAAATAATACAAGTTATGGTACGGTAACTGATGCATCTAAAACGGTAAATCATGGTGGTAGTGTAAGCACAACATTTGCTGCTAAAACTAATTACCATTATAAGAGTGTATCCGGAACGGGATGTAGTGTTAGTGGAACAACGGTAACAGCATCCAATGTTGCAGGAAATGTAACATGTACGGTAACCTTTGCCATTGATACGCATACGGTAACATTTAAAGTAAATAATGCTAATTATGGTTCAGTGACCGATGCAACAAAAACGGTAAATCATGGTAGTGATGGTAGTACGACATTTACCGCTGCTACGGGATACCATTATGTGAGTGTATCGGGAACGGGATGTAGTGTTAGTGGAACAACAGTAACGGCATCCAATGTAACGGCTAATGTAACATGTACGGTAACATTTGCAATTAATACATACACCGTAACGTTTAAATCAAACAATACTAGTTATGGTACGGTAGCTAGTGGTTCGGCAACAGTTAACCACGGAAGTAGTAGCAGTACCACAATTAGTGCAAAAACAGGATACCATTATAAGAGTGTATCGGGAACGGGATGTAGCGTTAGTGGAACAACGGTAACGGCATCTAATGTTACGGGAAATGTAACATGTACCGTAACCTTTGCAATTAATACATATACCGTAACGTTTAAATCAAACAATACAAATTATGGTACCGTTACATCGGGTTCAGCAACAGTTAACCATGGTGGAAGTGCAAGTACCACATTTGCTGCTAAAACCAATTACCATTATTCAAGTGTATCGGGAAGTGGATGTACAGTATCTGGTACAACTGTAAGCGTAGCTAGTGTAACGGCTAATGTAACATGTACGGTAAACTTCGCAATCAATACACACACGGTAACGTTTGCGTCTAGTAATACTGGTATGGGTACGGTAGCTAGTGGTTCAGCAACAGTTAATCATGGTGGAAGCGCAAGTACCACATTTACTGTTAAATCTGGATTTAATTACAATGGTGTATTGGGAACGGGATGTAGTGTATCGGGAACAACAGTAACAGCATCCAATGTAACGGCTAGTGTAACATGTACGGTAAAATTCGCAGATAAAACGGCACCAACAACACCAACCGCTGTTCAATTATATAAACCGGTTATCAAGAGTGGAACTGCAACATATTCTATAAGAATATCCGGTTCAAGCGATGTAAATACAATTACTTACCAAGCTTATATAAATGGAGCATGGACGAATTGTTCAAGTGGAGTATGTAATGGATCACTTGCTAATAGTAGTTCGAGTTATACAATATACGCTAGAGCTTGTGATTCTAGTAGCAACTGCTCAGGTAATGCTTCAAGGACTATCTTAATGAATCCAAAACGTTTGTATATTTGGCAATTATATCAATATATGAGATCAACCTCTGGTAATACAATTATTGGTCAACCAGGAGAGGATGAGATAACAGTTAATGCTGGAAATGCTAAAATGGCACAAAATGCATATAATATGTATAATTCACAGGAAGCTAATAATTTCTGGAATAGTTCTACTCTTGGAAGTTCTCAAGCAGCTAGAAGGCAACAGGCGGTTCGAAACTTCTATCGTGGATTCTTTGGTCGTGATGCTGATTCTGGTGGATTAAATGACTGGACTACTTATGCCGCACAAAATGGTCTACCAGCGACGATGAGAGCTTTACTTAATTCAGGAGAAGCTCAACCTATCTTTAGTTCTTGGGGTATTGGTGCTGGTACAATTTAATAAATGTTAAGAAGTAAAATTATTATTTTACTTCTTTTTTTGCAATTAAAATGTTTTTAAGTTATAATACTATGTAAGTGGTGATTAAATTATGAAAATTGATACCGTTGAATTAGACACGATGGCAGTTAGAGTTAGTCAATATCCAACTAACAACTTACCAGAGTTCTTATTATGTGGTCGTAGTAATGTTGGTAAAAGTTCATTTATTAATACTTTATTAGCTCGTAAGAACTTTGCGCGTACATCCGCTACTCCTGGTAAAACCCAAACCTTAAATTTCTATTTATGTAATGAATCATTTTATTTAGTTGATGTTCCTGGTTATGGTTATGCTGCTGTTGATAAACAAAAGCAAAAAAAGTTTGGATTAATGATTGAAGAATATATTAAAAGTAGAGATAATTTAAAACGTGTGTTTATGTTAGTTGATTTTCGTCATAAACCAAGTGAAGATGATATTTTAATGTTAAACTTTTTAAGATATTATGATATGCCAGTAACAATTATTGCAACGAAGTATGATAAAGTTAATACTAATCAACGTATTCGTTTAGAAAAATTATTAAAAGACACTTTAAATTTAAATGAATCTGACTCCTTTATTACTTTTTCATCAGTTACGAAAAAGGGTAGAGATGAAGTATTTGATTTAATTAAAAGTGAATTAGAACAATAAATTCGTCAAATAGACGAATTTTTACTTGTTTTAAAGTAAAATCTTAATTAGAATTAAAATAGGTGATGATATGAAAAATAAGCGTGGTTTTACCCTAGTTGAATTATTAGCGGTAATTGTTGTTTTATCAATTATTGTTGGTATAGCGATTCCAACCGTACTTGCTGTATCAAAAAGTATAAAGAAAAATATGTTTTGTAAGAAGATTCAAATGATTGAAGAAGCTGCAGTCAACTATGGACAAGATAACTATCCATTAATAAGTAGTAGTTCTCAAGGAATCACAATAAAAATTTCAGAACTTGTAATAAATGGGTATTTAAAAAAAGATGTTAAAGATGCTACTGTTGGGCATGGGGCCGTTATTGATCCAAGAAATAGTGCCAGTCTTGATAATTATCGAATTAAAATATATATGAATAATAATATAAGTAAAAATCGTGTTCGTGCAACGTGCATTGAAAATGATTGTAATAATCTATGTGATTAATTGCAAAAATAAATAATCTATGTTAGTATTATTAACTACAAAGGAGGAATACTATGAAAAAAACAGTTTGTTTAATTGGTCGACCTAATGTTGGTAAATCAACTTTATTTAATCGTCTCATTAAAGAAAAGAAAGCTATCATTATGGATGAACCAGGTATTACTCGTGATCGTATATATGGTAATGTAACCTATAATAATAAAACTTTTTTATTAATAGATACTGGTGGTATTACTTTTGAAAAAGGTAATTTTAACGAAGATATCAAAATGCAAGCAGAACTGGCGATTGATGAATCAGATGTAATAATCTATTTAGTTGATGGCAAGGAAGCTATTACTAGTGATGATATTGAAATCCGTAATTTACTAATGCGTTTTAATAAAAAAGTAATCGTTGCAGTTAATAAAATTGATAATGATTTATTAACTAATGAAGTATTTAATTTTTATGAATTAGGATTTGAAAAAGTAATTGGAATAAGTGCTGCTCATAATTTAGGAATTAATGATTTATTAAGTGAAGTAACAAGTGATTTTAATGAAAATGTTAATGAAGTTTCATCTTATCCCCGTATTAGTTTAATCGGAAGACCTAATGTTGGTAAGAGTAGTTTAGTAAATGCTTTATTAAATGAAGAACGTAGTATTGTATCCGATGTTGCTGGAACCACTCGTGATAGTATTGATACTAACTTTAATTATGATGGCAATACTTATACACTTGTTGATACTGCCGGAATGCGTAAAAAAGGTCGTATTTATGAGAATGTTGAAAAATATAGTTTAATTCGTAGTTTAAAAGCAATTGATAATAGTGATGTTTGTGTTTTAGTTATTGATGCTTCCGAAGGTATTATTGAACATGATAAACATATCGCATCATATGCAATTGAAGCTGGTAAAGGTTTAGTATTATGTGTTAATAAATGGGATACTATTGAAAATAGTGATACTGCGATTAAAGAATGGAAACAAAAAATTAAATTTGAATTTCAATTTATTCCATATGTTAATACGGTATTCTTATCAGCTAAAACTAAGAAAAGAATTCATACCTTAATGCCAGAAGTATTAACGGCTTATGAAAATAATCATAAAACAATTCAAACTAGTTTATTAAATGACTGTATTGTTGATGCTGTAAGTTTACATGAACCACCTTCTTATAAAGGTAAACGTTTAAAAATCTTATTTGTATCACAAACAGCATCAAATCCACCTAAGTTTACTTTTAATGTTAATAGTAAAAACTTAGTACATTTTAGTTATAAAAGATATTTAGAAAATAAAATTAGGGAATCTTTTGATTTAACCGGAACCCCAATTGTTTTCCAATTTAAAAATCGTAGTGATAAGTAACAACTTATCACTTTTTTCATACAATTAATTAGGTGAATATAAATGAATAATGAATTATTAGATAAAGTTGAATCAAAAACTAAGGTATCAAAAGATACCATTGTTGATCTTGCTAATAAGATTGAAGCATCTGGTTTAAAAGATGAAAAAGTACTGCGTGATGTAATTAATACATTAAGTACAATTACTAATAAAGAAGTTCCTAAAGAACGTGCGGATAAGATAATTGATATCATTATGAATGATGGTGTTCCTAATAATATTGATAAAATGTTTTAAATATAGTTCTAAAAAATATCTTGTTTCATAAAGTTTAACAAGAAATGAGGTATTTATGGAAAGAAAAGAAATCATTGAGAATTTAAAAAATCGTGGTCATGGTGAAATCTATTTAGGAGTAGTAGGGTCAGTTCGTACAGGAAAAAGTACATTTATTAAAAAACTTATTGAACAAATGATAGTACCTAATATTAATGATGAATTTTTAAAGAAGCAATGTTTAGATGAAATACCACAAACTAGTGGTGGTAAAAACATTATGACTATTGAACCTAAGTTTGTTCCTTCTAATGGGGCCGCAATTAATGTTGAAGGAATGGAAACTAAAATTAAACTAGTTGATTGCGTTGGTTTTGTAACGCCTAATGCGGTTGGTTATTTAGATCAAGATGGTAATCCTCGTATGGTTAAAACGCCATGGTATAGTGAAGAAATACCGTTTGTGGAAGCCGCGGAAATTGGTACTGAAAAAGTAATTCGTGATCATGCAACGATTGGGGTTGTAATCACTACCGATGGATCATTTACTGAACTTACTAGAGATGATTATTTAGAACCTGAAACGAAAGTTATAAATGAATTAATTAATTTTGGAAAACCATTTGTAGTAATAGTAAATACGAATAATCCATCAAGTAGTACTTGTACTAATGTTGTAAATGAATTACGTGAAAAATATGATGTTCCAATTCTACCAGTGGATATTGAAAAAATGAATGATAGTGATATAACCAACATTTTAAAAGAAACGCTATACGAGTATCCGGTGGATAATATTGAAATCAAGATTCCTGATTGGGTATCGGTATTACCAAACACCCATTATTTAAAAGAACATTATTTAAATTATATTAAGGAAAGTATTAAAGAGGTAAAAAAAGTACGTGATGTTGATGGTATTATTAATGCCTATAGTGATAGTGAATATATTAAAAAAGCTTATATTAGTAAAGTAGATAGTAATACTGGTATTGTTGAATTAACATTAGATAGTGATGATACTTTATATGATCGCGTTCTAAGTGAGTTTATGGATGGTGCTAGTTCTAATCGTGCTAATATGTTAAAAATATTTGCCAACTATGATGAAATGGTAAAAGAACAAAACAACTTATCAACAGCTTTAAAAATGGTTAAGAATACGGGTTACGGGATTGTTTATCCCGAATTAAAAGATATGCGTTTAGAAACACCAGAAATTATTAAACAGGGTGGAAGATATGGAGTTAAATTAAAAGCGGTAGCAGAATCGATTCATATGATGAAGATTGATGTTGAAAGTGTTTTTGAGCCTATTATTGGTAGTGAAGTTCAATCTAAAGAATTAATTGATCATATTATGAAAGATTATGAAACTGATCCAGCAAGCATTTGGAAAAGTGAAATTTTTGGTCGTAGTTTAGATGAAATAGTTAAAGAAGGAATTCAAGCAAAACTATCAATGATGCCAGATCCAACTCGTTATAAACTGCAAGGAACGGTTAGTAAGATTGTTAATAAAGGAAGTAATAACTTAATCGCATTAGTCTTCTAATTTGACAAAATATTAAAAAAATGATATCATCCTTACCTGTGGGGTGAAAATTATGGCTAGTAAGAAGATTAATGTTGAAGAAATGATGAAAGATCCTTCATATCAAAATGAATATGATAGCTATATAAAATTTATAAGAAATTTTGTTAAATTATTTATTAATAGATGTAATATTGAAGCAAAAACTCAATATGATTTAAAAAAACAAAATTTAATTAAAATGATGCAAGAAAAATATACTGCTGAATATAATAAACGTGTAGTAGATAATAAAGAAAATAGATTATTCTTAGAAGAATTATTAAACCATTTAGAAGATAATATGGATAGTATATTTGATGAAGAATTATCAAGCACAGTTTTTAACAAGAATAGTAGTGGAATATTATTAAATGCCATGAATTATTTTAGAGGTTTAAATGAGTTAGATGCAGATTTTGCAATTTTAAGAAAAAAGACAAGGTCACATTTACCATATTATGATTTTGCTAGATTAGAAAGCTTTTATAATTCATTAAGAAATTTAAGTGCTTATAAATTTTGTAAAGTTTGTGATATGTTTTTAAGTAAAACAGTTAATCGCTTTTTAATTCTTGCACCATATACATCTAATTACTTAGTTAATAATCAAAGAAAAGCTAATAAATATATTGCAGAATTTAATCGTTATTTAGCATTTATAAATAGTGAAGCTGAAACTTTTGTTACTGAGAATGGTAAAAATGCTAGAAAACAATATCATAGTCAAAAGCAAGAACTTTTAGCGGACATTATTGATAGATATACTGCAGATTTTCTAAAAAGATGGGGTAAAAAAGTTGATGAAATGTTTTTATGGGAATTAGTAAACGGAATGAGTTTATTATTTGAAGAATTTGCTAAACGCCATTATGACAGTATTATGAGTGAAATGTCTATTGATCAAGCAGCATATCATGAGAAAGCTCTACAAAGAAGTGAATATACAAGGAATTATTTACAAATTAATCGTACAAAACGTAATGTAAGACGTACTTTATAAAACGTGTAAACCAAAAATCAAATAAATGCCAATTTTGTGGCAAATATTTGGTTTTTTTATGCAAAAATAGCGATTTTTCTTGCATAAACAGAGCGTTTTTGATAAGTTTAAGTTGTAAGGGTAACGTAAGCCCGTACAAAATATAATAGATTTTATTTTAGGAGGTAAAATTATTATGAACAAAACTGAATTAGTAGAATTCATCGCTTCTAAAGCTGGATTAACAAAAGCAGATGCTGCTCGTGCTTTAGATGCTGCAGTAGATGGTATTACTGCTGGTCTTAAAAAAGAAGGAAAGGTAGCATTAGTTGGATTTGGTACTTTTGCAGCTAAAAAACGTCCTGCAAGAGAAGGTATTAACCCATTAACTAAACAACCAATCAAGATTGCTGCAAAAACTGTTGCATCATTCAAAGCTGGTGCTAAATTAAAAGACGCTTTAAACTAAGATAAAGCAAATGAAAATAGCGATTAAATCGCTATTTTTTTTATTGCAAAATTACTTGAAACCTACTTGACTTTATAGTATAATTTTAGTATTAAACGCGTTTTGGGATATGGTGGTTTATGAATCATTATTTTACTGATAATTCTGATTTAAAAAGTGAATTAAAAAATATTGTTTATAACTATGGCGAATACCACTTTGAATTTACGAGCGACAATGGAGTATTTTGCAAAGATCGAATTGATTTTGGTAGTGAATTATTAGTAAGTAATTATTTAAAAAACGCGAGTTCTAATTTAAAAATTTTAGATGTGGGTTGTGGTTATGGTTTTATTGGACTAACGATTAGTAAAATAACTAATTCCCATGTTGATTTAATTGATATTAATAAACGAGCTCTTCACTTATGTGAAATGAATATAAAGAATTTAAAAGCTGATGCAAATGCATTTGAAAGTAACATTTATGACAATGTAACTGATAAATATGATGTTATCATTACTAACCCGCCAATTAGGGCAGGTAAAAAGGTGGTTTATGGTATTTTAAGAGAGGCACTTAATCATATGACTAAGGACGGGTCATTATGGTTTGTTATAAGAAAGAATCAAGGGGCTTTATCCGCTATCAAAGATATTAGCGATATCTATGATTGTACCGTAGTAGATAAGTCAAAAGGATTTTTAATAATATGTGCAAAAAGCCGTTGACAAGAAAATGAATAACTGATAGAATTATAAATTGGTGACGTATTGTTTTTTCTTGTACAATATTGGCTCAAAAAAATCTTATGCATAGGGGTGAAACGAATTGGCATACAAAGTAAAAAAATTTGGTGACCATCGAGAAAGAAGAAGTTTCTCAAAAATTAAAAACACCTTAGAATTAAACAACTTATTGGAAATTCAAAAGAAGTCATATAGTGATTTCTTAACAAACGGAATTAAGGAAATATTTGAAGAATCATTTCCGGTAGAAAGTTTCACTGGTAATATTTCACTAGAGTTCGGTGATTATTATTTTGATGAACCACGCTATACGATTAAGGAAGCTAAAGAGCGTATGGTAAACTATGCTGCTCCTTTAAAGATTCAAGCAAGAGTATTTATTCATGAAACTGGAGAAGTTAAAGAACAAGAAATCTTCTTAGGTGACATGCCATTAATGACTGATGCTGGAACCTTTATCATTAACGGTGCAGAACGTGTTATCGTATCACAATTAGTAAGAAGTCCATCTATTTATTTTAAACAAGAAATTGATAAAAATGGACGTCATATTATTAGTTCTGAAGTTATCCCTAATAAAGGTACATGGCTAGAATATGAAACAGATGCTCGTGATGTTTTATATGTACGTATTGATCGTACAAGAAAAGTAACGATTACAACATTCTTAAGAGCTTTAGGTTTATCTAATGATGAAGACATTATTAGTGTTTTTGGCGAGAACCAATATATTTTAAATACTATTGAAAAAGATAGTACTAAAAATACTGATGAAGCCTTAATTGAAATTTATGAAAAATTAAGACCAGGTGAACCAGCTACATTAGATAGTGCTAAAAACCAATTAGTAGTTCGTTTCTTTGATTCATTCCGCTATGATTTAGCTAAAGTAGGTCGTTATAAATTTAATAAGAAATTAAATGTATTAGATCGTTTAGTTGATTGTGTATTAGCTGAAGATATTAAAGATGGTAAAAAAGTTGTTTGTAAAAAAGGTACTTTAGTAACAAAAGAAATATTAGAAGAATTAAGACCAGTATTTGAAAACGGATTTGGTGTTAAGGAAACTATTATTAATGAAGAATTAGATGAATATAATAAAATTCAAGAAGTTTTAGTATATGATAAGAAAGATGATAGTAAAGTTATCAAATTAATTGGTAATGATCAAAGTATTACGGTTAAACGTTTAACTATCTCTGATATTTATGCATCGATTTCATACTATTTAAATTTATTAGATGGTATTGGATCATTTGATGAAATTGATAATTTAGGTAACAGACGTATTCGTCAAGCAGGTGAATTAATTTCTAACCAATTCAATATTGGTATTGCTCGTATGAAACGTGTAATTATTGAACGTATGTCAACTCAAGAAATTGAAAACGTTACACCTAAATCATTAATTAATATTAGACCAGTTACTGCTGCGTTAAAAGAATTCTTTGGTTCATCTCAATTATCACAATTCATGGATCAAATTAACCCAATTGCTGAGTTAACTAATAAACGTCGTTTATCTTCTTTAGGTCCAGGCGGATTATCTCGTGAACGTGCTGGTATGGAAGTACGTGACGTTAACCCATCACATTATGGTCGTATTTGTCCAATTGAATCACCAGAAGGTCAAAATATCGGTTTGATTACATCATTAGCTAGTTATGCTAAAGTTAATGAATATGGTTTCTTAATGACTCCATATCGTAAAGCAGCTAACGGTGTTGTATCTGATGAAATCGTTTATTTAACTGCTGATGAAGAAAAAGATTTCTATATTAGTCAAGCATCTATTAATGTTGATGCTAAAGGAAATATTTTAGATGATAAATGTATTGTTCGTTTAAATGACGATACTGTTATCGTTCCAAAAGAAAAAGTTAATTATGTTGACGTAAGTCCAAGTCAAGTAGTTGCAATTACAACTAGTTGTATTCCATTCCTTGACCACGATGATGCTCACCGTGCGTTAATGGGTGCAAACATGCAACGTCAAGCTGTTCCAGTATTAAAACCAGAAGCTCCAATTGTTGGTACTGGTGTTGAATACATTGCAGCTAGAGATTCAGGTTCTACTATCGTTTGTAAAGCTGATGGTGTAGTTGAATATGCTGATGGTTTACGTATTGATGTTAAAACTGCTAAAGGTAAAGATACTTATTATTTAGCAAACTATGAACGTAGTAATGCTTCAAGTTGTATTAATCATCATCCAATTGTTAAAAAGGGTGATAGTGTTCATGTTGGTGAAGTTATCGCTGATGGACCAAGTTGTGAAAAAGGTGAATTAGCATTAGGTAAAAACTTAACTGTTGCATTCATGACTTTTGACGGATATAACTATGAAGATGCCGTTGTATTAAATGAAAGATTAATCAAAGAAGATGTTTATACATCTCTACATATTGAACATTATGACATTGAATGTCGTGACACTAAATTAGGTCCTGAAGAATTTACTAGAGATATTCCAAACGTTGGTGATGAAGCTCGTAAAAACTTAGACCAAAATGGTGTTGTTAGAATTGGTACTGAAGTTAAAGAAGGTGACATCCTAGTTGGTAAAGTTACACCAAAAGGAGTTCAAGAATTAACTTCAGAAGAAAAATTATTACATGCAATCTTTGGTGAAAAAACTCGTGAAGTTAGAGATACATCACTTCGTGTTGAACATGGAGCAGAAGGTATTGTTCATGATGTTAAAATTTATACTAAAGAAAATAGTGATGAATTACCTGCTGGTGTTTCAAAATTAATTCGTGTATATATTATCCAAAAACGTAAGATTCAAATTGGTGATAAGATGTCTGGTCGTCATGGTAATAAAGGTGTTATTTCATTAATTTTACCTGAAGAAGATATGCCATACTTACCAGATGGTACTCCAGTTGATATCGTATTAAATCCACAAGGTGTTCCTTCTCGTATGAACATCGGACAAATTCTTGAATTACATTTAGGATATGCTGGTAAAAAATTAGGTGTTCATTATGCTACTCCAGTATTTGATGGTGCATCAATCGATGATATCAAAGCTGAAATGAAAGAAGCTGGTATTGATCCAGATGGTAAGACTGTATTATATGACGGTCGTACTGGTGAACCATTCGAAAATCGTGTTTCTGTTGGTGTAATGTATATGATCAAACTTGACCATATGGTTGATGATAAGTTACATGCTCGTGCAACTGGACCATATTCATTAGTTACTCAACAACCTTTAGGTGGTAAAGCACAATTCGGTGGACAACGTTTCGGTGAAATGGAAGTTTGGGCTTTATATGCTTATGGTGCTAGTCATGTATTACAAGAAATTATGACTATTAAATCAGATGACGTTGTTGGTCGTGTTAAAGTATATGAAGCATTAGTTAAAGGTAAAACAATTAATCAAGCTGGTATTCCAGAATCATTCCGTGTATTAATTAAAGAATTCCAAGCTTTAGGCTTAAATGTTCAAATTATTAATAATAATGATGAAGTTGTAGATCTAAAAGATATGGAAGTTGATGATGAAGATAGTAATGATGCATTATCAATTGATGAAATTACTTTAGATAATGAAAACTTACCAGAACCAG
Source organism: Caryophanales bacterium (assembly GCA_016282415.1). Classification (GTDB taxonomy): domain Bacteria; phylum Bacillota_I; class Bacilli_A; order RF39; family UBA660; genus RGIG8386. The sequence continues at coordinate 24,338 of JAEEKO010000047.1, forward strand.
AGACCCCACCAGATGTTGAAATGCTTGATGATGATTCTGAATTTGAAGATGATTTAGAAAGTTTAGAATTCCCTGGTGATATTGATGATATTGATGATGAGGAGGTAGACTTATAATGATCGATGTAAATAATTTTAAAGGTATCA
>JAEEKO010000011.1 GCA_016282415.1 Caryophanales bacterium
ATTTTGTTTTTACCTTTAATAGCAATATAGTTTGGTTTAAAATCATTTTCAATATCAATACCTAAACCATATTTACCACTAGTTGCTAAATCTCTAATATGACCTTTACTTGATAATACTTGATATTCACTACCTAAATATTTTTCAATCGGACGACATTTACTTGGGGACTCAACGATAACTAAATTCTTCATGTATCCTCCTTTATTTATTGTTCTGTTTCACTATTCTCTACTACTTTATATTTTTCTAAACCTTTTCCTAAGTAATCAAAATAATTTGAAGTAATTGCTAAATTACTCATACGAATCATATCTTTAACTTCAAGGTTATTATTAATAATTTCTTCTCTAGATAATGTTTCACTACCATAGTATTTAATTTTACCATTAGTTGCATCATAGAATGCTTTATCAGTTTGCCATGAACCATCAGCAAATACTAAACGGTTATTGAAAGTTTCACTGAATAAATCTTGACCCATATAAAGTCTTGGATCGTAGTCTAGGTTAAATAAGTTAGCAACAGTTGGTAAAATGTTCATATAACTGGTTAACTCAGTGTGTCTTTCAGGAGTAACACCTGGATTATAAATAATAAATGGTGTACGATCAATTTCATAGTTTTCGGTTAAATCATAACTAAAGGCTTTTTGTAATTGTTTAGTAGCAATACCATATGGATAATGGTCAGCATATAAAACTAATACCGTATCCTCTAATTTATTATTTTCTTCTAATATTTTTAATAATTCTCCAATAGCTTTATCTACCTCAGTTAATTTAGATAAATATCTTTGAACTGCTACTGGTAATTTAGTGTCTTTATATAAATCAATGTATTTATCACCAAATTCAGAACCTACAGTATATGGTTGATGTGATGTAACTGTTGTAATCCATGCCATAAACGGTTTATCTTGAGGACCATTTAAGAATATATTACTAGCTTTTTGCATTAATAATACGTCACTTGGCCATTCTTTATATTCAGCATTATACTTAATGCCAAGTTTATTAACGTCATAGAATTTACCAGATCCCATATTAGGATGAATAGTGTTACGATAATAATAAGCATCAGTATAATCATGATATGATGTTGTATAATAACCTTTATTATTAAATAAGTTAAATACACTTTCAAAATATTTATTATTTTTATAATTATTATATGTACAAGAACGATAAATGGTATATAAACTTACCATACCAGACATTTCGTTATTACCAGTTGAACATGCATTTCTTGGTGAATATGCATTATCCCAAGCATAACCTTCATTGTAAATTTTATATAGATTTGGGAAATACTCTTCATTAATTGCTAAGGTATTAACTGACTCCATCATGATAAAGATAACATTCTTACCTTCAAACGTACCAGTATAATCATTTTTAGGAGTAACTTGTCTACTCATAAAATACTCATTTAATAAACGATAATTTTTATTCTTAGTGTTATCATTTAATTCATTCCAAGCAGTATCATCAAAAGTTCTTAAGTAATCAACACTAACATTATTTAAATTTAAACAATTATTTACATAGTTTTGTGTAGTCGTATTATTTACTGGCAATAATGTAGTCTTAAAATCTAAAATAACAAATACGGTTGCTCCAAATTGATTAACACTTATATTAGGATTATCAGGATTAATAAATAAATCAGTATTTTTTTCAAGTTGTAATGGATTTTGCATCTTTTTATTAACTAATGTTACATAGAATAAACCGCATGATGCTAATACAAAAATTGCTAAAACAATACGTTCAATAATACGGATTTTCTTATCTCTTTTATTTTCTTCTTCAACTAGTTTTTGTTGCTTTTTAGTTAATTTTTTAGGTTTTTCATTAGCTTGTGCTTTCTTAATACGACGGTTCATTATCATTTCAAAAATATAGTAAGCAATTACTAAGATTGGTCCAATTAAAACCGTAAAATACACTGGTTTAAATGATGCTAGCCATAAACCTAAGTATTCTTTAATAGCTCCAGCTTGACCAGCAGTACCAAATGATAAGAATACACCTAAATAATAAAATGATGCTACTTGAACAATGGCATAAATACCAACGGTAAGTGATAATAAGATAACGCAAATACGTTCAAATAACTTATTAAATAAAGATATTAATAAACTAAATAATAAGGCTAAAACATTAACCCCTAAAAAGATTCTAAAAGTTGGCCATGATAGAACATCAAACTTCATAGCAACACGAAAAAATACTTCACTTAGGAAAAATGAAAGTATTAATAGTAAATAAATTTTAATAATTCTATGTTTATTTATGAACTTCACGAATCTCAACTCCATTTAATATTAAATCACTTATTGGCTTATATGTAAATCTATAATTTGATAAAATTCCAAATTTCTGTAAAGCATTCAAATGTGCTTTAGTTGGATAACCCTTATGTTTGGCAAAGCCATATTCTGGATAAATTTTATCTAAATCATACATCATACGATCCCTGGTTACTTTAGCAATTACACTTGCTGCAGCAATCGTTAAGGATAGTGCATCGCCATGAATAATACTAGTTGTAGCAACATCTAATTCAAGCGGCATAGCATCAATTAAAACATGTTCCGGTTTAATTGTCAAATTATTTATTGCTTTGATCATCGCTTCTTTTGATGCTTGATAAATATTAATTTCATCGATTCGTTTTTCATCCACGATGCCAACCCCAATAGCAACTGCATCCTTACTAATTATATCATAATAATAATCACGTTTCTTCTCAGTTAATTTTTTACTGTCATTTAAACCTGGTAAATCATAACCAACAGGTAAGATAACACAAGCTGCTACAACCGGACCACATAATGGACCACGCCCTACTTCATCAACCCCTGCAATCAATTTTATTCCTTGTTCATTTAGTTCATGTTCGTATTTTAATAAATCAACAGTTTCCATTTTAGATACGATCAAAAGTGATTCCTTTTATTTTTTCATTTTTTATATCATTATATATAAATATATTTATGCGATCATAATCAATTTCGCCACCACGAACATAAGCGTTTAGTTTCTTACCAAGAATTTCATAAGTAGGAATTATATCTTCAAAATCAATATCTTTCAATCCATATAGTTTTTCTAAAATATCAGGATAATATTTATTTAGTTTCTTTAAAATGTGAATAGCAACATCATCAATTGGAATGACTTCACTTTTAATAGCAGTCATGCAAGATAAGTTTAATGCTATTTCTTCATTATCAAATTTAGGCCATAAAATACCAGGAGTATCTAATAATAAAATATTGGCATTAGTATTAAGCCATACTAAGTTTTTAGTAACCCCAGGCATATTAGCAGCCTTAGCAACTACTCTACCCGCTAAAGCATTAATAAGAGTTGATTTACCAACATTAGGAATACCAATAACTAAAGCACGAATATCTTTTTTAATAATGCCCTTTTCTTCACGTTTATCAATAATGGATTTAGTAATTTCTTTAGTTTTATCAATAATAGTTTTAATATCATTTTTATCGTTTAAATTAGCTAGTATTACATGATAACCTTTTTCTTCATAATACTTAACCCATTTATTAGTTTCATTTAAATCACATAAATCTTTCTTAGTCATAATTAAAATACGTGGTTTATTATTTAATAGATTATCAATATCCTTAATCTTACTAGATTTAGGTATTCTCGAATCAACTATTTCATAAACAACATCAATTAGTTTAATATTTTCACTAATTAAACGTTTAGTCTTAGCCATATGTCCTGGATACCA
>JAEEKO010000048.1 GCA_016282415.1 Caryophanales bacterium
TTATAATGGTGATTATCAAAGTTATGTTACAAGAAGTACGGAGAGAGTACCATATATCTTATTGTTTATCAATAATTATGATGTATTCCAAGATAGTTTTGATTTTGAAGATGTAATGAATAAATTATCTCGTGAATGTGCAAAATATGGAATTATTATTATTCCAACGGTTAATACTACTGGTGGAATGCGTTATAAACTAAGACAAAATTTCAAATCAGATATTACATTACAGTTTAATGATCAGGATGATTATTCAATGATTATTGGTAATACTAGAAAATTATATCCAGCTGATATATATGGACGTGGATTAGTAAAATTAGATAATATTTATGAATTTCAAACTGCACACATCTTTAATGATGAGGAACAAACTGATGAATTAGCTAAAGTAATTGATGAATTAAATGTCAAATATAAAACTAAAGCACCTAAGATTCCAGTGGTTCCAGAAATCGTTTTAATTGATGATCTTAGAGAGAATATTAAGAATTTATCTAGTGTACCACTTGGAATTAATAAGGATACTATTATGCCAGAAACATTCAATTTAAAAGAGAATTATGTAACTCTTGTTTCTGATAGTGATGATAGTGTTGATCGAGATAACTTTGTAAGAAGTTTTGCGAAGTTATTGGCTAAAGTTCCAAATAATAATACGGTATTATTAGATGTTGATAGTAAGATTCAAAGTGACTATGATAAAGTTTCATATGCAGATGGTAATTTTGAAGAAGTTATTAACAAAATATGTGATAGTATGGAATATCAATATAAACTTTATGTTGATAACAATTACAATAAAGAAGTATTTAATACTACTAATACTACATCAATAATAATTAATGGATTTACGAAATTTTTATCACGAATTACTGATCAAGCAAAAAATAGATTTTTAGGAGCTTTAAAAAACTGTAAAGATACAAATCAATTCAGTATTATTTGTGTCGATAGAGTTGACAATTTAAAGAAATTAGAGTATGATGAATGGTATAAGAAGGTAATTCAAAATAACTATGGTATTTGGATTGGAAATGGAGTAGCTGATCAGACTTTAATTAAGACAAACATTGGATTTAAGAAGACCAATAATGAGATTCCAAGTGGCTTTGGAGTAGTCATCAAAAATACTAAAGTTAACTTAGTTAAACTAGTTAATGATGGTGAAAATATTAGTAAGGTGGATGATTCATTATGATAGAGAATAAAGTTTTAGTTTCAGTTAATGTTCCAATGCTGGAAAAGAAATATGATATTTACTTTCCAGTCAATCGTAAGATAAGTAATGTTATTGGAATGATAAAGTCTTCTTTACAACAATTATCACAAGGTTCATTTGATGTTAATAGGGATTATGTCCTTTATAACAAAGATAATGGTGAACCTTATGATATGAACATCTTAGTTCGAGATTCCAATATTCGGAATGGATCAAATGTTATTTTATTATGAGGAGGTGAAAATAACGTATGGCAATAACTGGAGATGTAGATTTTAGTATTTCTACAGAAGGATTAACAGACAAAGGAAAAGCAATCGGAAAAGAATCAGCAATTATTAAGGAAGCACTTGAAGCTATTGATGCAGCAAGAAAATCACTTGATGGATGGGTAAGTAAAAACAAAGAAAGATATGATAACAAGTTGCAAGAAGTTTTACCAAAATTATATGAAATGACAGAGGTAATTGATTCATATAGCGGAGTTGCTATTCAAACATCTGAAAGAGCAATTAGTGTTGAAAATAAAATTGCTGCAGCAATTGAAAATAACGATGACGTTGCTGCTTAATATAGGAAAGGAAGAATATATAAAATGGCTAATGTTAGTTTAAAGGCAGCTAGTTTATTAGATGCAGCTAAAAAAATTGAAGATGCAGCTAATAGAATAGATGGTGCTATTGCACGTATCGATACTGAAATGGGTGGTATTGATGCTGTATGGAGTGATAGAAACTCTAAACAATTTCTAGCAAGATATGAAGAATTAAAACAAGATTTTCCAGCATTTAAACAAGCTGCACATAATTATAGTGCATTCTTAAATGCTGTAGTTGAAGCTTATAGAAAAGAATTTATTGAACCAACTTCAACAAGTGTAAATTAAAATATAATCTCACGATTATATTTTTTTTGACAAATTTATTATTAAATCCATATTGTCATCTGTTGCCATAATGTTTTTATGCAATTGTTTACATTTTTCACATTGATAGATTATTTTATAAGTATCTCGATATTTTTCAATACCAATTGGTTTCAATAGACCATGACAGTTATTACTACGATCACCAGGTAGATTATCAACATGTAAGGAATAAAGACAATAATTACAGTGATCTCTTGCAGTATAACCTAGTTTGGTTACTTTTTGTCCACAGTTTTTACAAATAAAATTTTCATCAATCATATTAAATCTTTTCATACTATGATTATATAATAAATGAAATGTTAAGTAAAGAATACTTTTTCTTAAATAAATTTGCAAGAAATAAAAATATGTGTTATTCTTTTTATGGTGATACTATGGAAAATATAAAGCGAAGTTTAGTAGTTAATGTATTAATTATTATTGTTTCAGTAGTTCTTTTTCGTGGTATAAGTTATTCCGTTAATAATAATCCTAATAATGATAATAAGGATTTATTAATTAAAACAGGGAATATGCAAGTAGTACTTAATATTCCAAATAATAAATATGAATTTGTGGATAGTTTAAAAGAAAGTGTATCAGATGCAATTGGAATGAA
>JAEEKO010000012.1 GCA_016282415.1 Caryophanales bacterium
AGAATCATCAAATATTTCTTTTATTATTAAATAATCGTAATAATCTTTATCTTCAGCATTCCTATATTTATAATAAGTCCTTTTGCTTATTTCTAAAACAGCACACATATTTGAAACCTTATATTCATTTATATATAAGTTAATAAATGTTACTTTCTCTCTCGTTGTGCCTTTAGGAAGGCTTGGTATTTTTTTAGTATTTCATATCTCTCTTTATAATCAATGTTTTTTACACTTTTTCTACCACGTGAATTATTTATATCATTAATTTGATTCCCTTGCTTATGATTTTTTTCTATCCAATGCCACACTGTTCCAGGAGATAAACCATATCTTTTTGCCAATTGTGGGTAGCCACCAAAATTACCAGATTTATATTCATCTATAACTTTCTGCTTAAACTCAATAGTATAATGCTTGCCCATAAAAATAACACCTTACTTTCTTGAGATGTTATTCTATAACAAATTACTCTTTTTTAAAAGTGTCCAAAATAGGGTTCACTTCAATTGATTCATCTTTTTTATTTAACATACTTTTCAGCAGTTTTAATAAGATCTTTGGTACTATATATTTTAATTTTATAATACTTATCAGTTTTCTTTAAAATAATTTGATTATGTTTTTTATCTAATCCAACCAGATTATCAATAGTTGCAATCTTTTCATAATCTTTATTTAATACTAAACCTTCAATATCATTAGTTAAATGAATATTGCCATTATTATCAATACCAACTAAACGTGTTACCTTAGTAGCATTCTTAACTGTACTTAATAGTTTCTTGGTTTTAGTATCATAAACTTCTAAAGTATGATCTTTATATGTAAATATCATAATATTCTTAGCTTTAACTTCAACATAACTAGTTGCTAAATCTTTTTTATTTGATGGATATTTAGCTATATTCTTGGTTACATCAGTATCCTTAATAACATCTGATTTATATTCAAATTTATCTAAAGCATCCATCTTATTATTAATTTTGTCATAAATAATTACACGATTATCATTATTTGGAATTGCTAAGAAACCATTGTCAGTATATTCATATGATGCATATTCCGTAACATTCAAATCAAATAAATCTGGGTTTTGAATCGCATCTTTATATTTTGATCCGCAAGCATAATAATTACCATCACTTGTAAAAACTAAGAAATTATCAGAATTTAAAAATACCAAAGCCTTTAAGGTTGATGCTCCAACCGCATAGTTTCTTATTTGAGAACCATCTTTAGTATCTAAAACATAACCAGATGATCCAGCAGCAACATATAAAGCATTATGATTATCACTTAATGCTATTAAGTTGCTAAAATTGTTATTATATTTTTTACTCCAAATAGTATCCATACTCTTTAAATTAATTTTATAAATATTCATACTTTCTGAACCAGTATTAAAAGTGTTGTTTAGTAAGTATAAATCATCCTTATAAATAATATATTGATCTCCTAATAAAGAATCAAACTTCATTTCTTTAGCTTTTAAAGTATTTAAATCAATAATATTAACTACTTCTTCAGTTGCTTCTTTATCACTTAACATTGATACTTTAACAGTAAAGATTAAATAATCATCAGTTATTGCGGTAGTAGTATTATATAAATGATCACGATCAAGCTTATGAGCATATACCTTTTTAAAATTATAATCATATACTTCTAACGAAGTTCCACTATAAACAACTAAGTATTTATCAGATGAGTTAACATAAGAGACTCCTTTAAAGGTCTTTACTTTCTTACCTTTGAAATCCCTAATTATCATATTATTATCATTTGCATAATAAGCAATATATTTATCACCTATAAAATCAAAATAGAATTTATTGCTTACATAATTATATAAATCATCATATTTTTTTAGTACTTTATTATTTTTTAAATCATATAAAGTTATTGTACTTGAAGTGTCAGTTATTAATACTTTATCTCCTTTATCATTAGCTTTCATGTAGTTAGCTATTCCTAAAGTATCAATTTGATCAACTGCTCTATTAGTTATACCTAAATCATATACCCCTAATGCCGAAGTAAGACTGTCAATGGCTTCACTAGTTTTAGGCATTTTCATACCATCATATTTAGTTAAAGCTTGATATGATTTAGTAATTGCGCTCATGCGATCATCATTACTTAAATCGACATTAGCTTCTTCAGCTAGTTTTAATGACCATAAATTTAATATGGTGCTTTGTTTACTCTTAATAATAATTAAATTCGCTGATGCATATATCAAAAAGAATAATAAAACACCGGTTAATGTTCCAAAAATACGAATCATATTTTTTACTTTTCGTTCATGATGTCTTCTTTTTAAATCATCATAATTCAAATTAAACATTGGTGCAATTAAACGTAATAATTCTTTCTTTAAATTTGCTAGTACTTCTTTTTTCGATGCACCACGGCAATCTAAAGCAAGGGGTTCAACCGCTTTTTTGGTTTTTTCATCATATAATAATTCTTTAGGGAAAGAATCAGCTGGTTCCCCTTCTACTAAAACAGCTAAAACATGGCTACGACCATGAAGTTTAATAAAAGTTTCAATTTCTTTTTTACACCAAATTGATTCCTTTAATCGTGGTGAACAAATAACAATTAAATATTCACTGTTTTGTAATGCTTGAATAATTGGATCCTCTAAACTATTAGCAAGAGGTAATTCTTCCTGATCACGGAAAACACGTTCTATTTTTGTTTTTTCTAAATTGTTCGTCTTAATAATACTTTTTGGTAATTTATAAGTTTCTAATAAACGATGTAGATTAGTTGCAACAAACTTATCTAAATCATTATGGCGATAACTAATAAATGCATCATATTTTAACTCTTTAGACATTTAAATCAACTCATTTCAAAATTATTATAACAAAAAAAAGACTAGATAACTAGTCTTCTAACGAATCAATTATATCTTTTAACATGGTTTCATCCCAAATTGTGATACCAAGGGCTACAGCTTTATCATATTTACTTCCCGGGTTATCACCAACAATAACAATATCAGTGTTTTTAGAAACACTATCGATACTACGACCACCATGGGTTTCAATAATATGTTTAATTTCATCACGAGTCATGAAAGAGATAGTTCCGGTAATAACAAATTTCTTATCTTTAAATAAATCATGTTCAACGATTTTTTCACCGATGTATTCCATATTAACTCCATGAGCTTTTAAATCATTAATTAACATGATGTTACTTGGTTCGTTGAAATAATCAAAAATGTTTTGGGCTAAGATTGGGCCAATATCATAAATTGATGTTAATTCTTCTAATGAAGCTGCCATCAAATTATCCATTGTATGATATTTTAACGCTAGAATCTTTGCTGTTTTAGCACCAATACCATTTATACCTAAAGCATAAATGATACGTTCTAAACTACTCTTTTTAGCTTCGTTAATTGCATTAATTAAATTATCAACTGATTTATTACCAAAACCTTCTAATTCAATTAATTCAGCTTTTTTATTAACTAAATCCAAAATATCAACTTTATTTTTGATAATTCCCATGTTGTAGAAATCTTCAATTATACGTTCCCCTAGTCCATCAATATTTAAGGCACTACGGGAAACAAAATGTATTAAAGATTCAATACTACGAGCTGGACAATTGATATTTGGACAAAAATAATCAATTTCGGAATTGCTTAATTCAAGAGGTGTATTACAAATTGGACAATTCTTAATCATCTTAAACGGTTCTACGTTACCACGACGTTCTAGCACTGGTCCAACAACTTCCGGAATAACATCACCGGCTTTATGAAGATAAACGTGATCACCAATATGTAAGTCTTTATCTAAAACATATTGTTCATTATGTAATGTTGCTCTTCTAATAGTACTACCTGCAACCTTAATTGGTTCCAGTACCGCATTAGGCGTTATTTGACCAGTTCTTCCTACGGTAAATATAATATCATTTAATCGCGTAATAACTTGTTTAGCTGGGAACTTATAAGCTACTGCCCATCGTGGATACTTAGCAGTTGATCCCAAATTATGTTGTAATTTAATATTATTAGCTTTAATAACAATACCATCGATTTCATATGGTAGATCATCACGATGGTCAGTCCAATAATTGATATAGTCTAATAATTCATTTAAATTATGAACCACTTTATAATTAGGATTAATTGGTAATCCAATTCTCTTTAAATACTCTAAAGTTTCACTTTGTGTACTACATTCCGTTTTAGGAACATGATATAAATAACAATCTAATTTACGTTCCTTACAAATAGCACTATCTAATTGACGAGCACTACCAGCCGCCGCATTACGCGGATTTTGGAATTCTGGTTCACCATTTTTAACACGATTGATGTTTAACTCATTAAAGATATCTTTCTTCATGTATATTTCACCACGAATTTCAAGACTTACTGGTTCTTTTAACATATTAGGAATATACTTAATTGTTTTAATATTATGAGTAATATCTTCACCAGTAACAGAATCCCCTCTAGTAGCAGCACTAACTAATACCCCTTTTTCATAAGTTAAGTTTACTCCTAAACCATCCATTTTTAATTCACAAATATATTCGGTATTAGGTGACTCTTTATCAACCCGATTAAAGAAATCAATAATCTCACTTTCATTAAATACATCTTGCAATGACATCATTGGGGTTTTATGAGTAATCTTGTTTAACTTACTTACTACTTTGGTTCCAACGGTATGCGTTGGGGAGTTAGGTAAAATAAATTCCGGATATTCTTTTTCTAATTTAAATAATTCATCCAACAAACTATCATACTCGTTATCAGTTAAAGTTGGATTATCATTCAAATAATATTCTTCATTAGCTTGATTTAAAATATTTACTAACTCTTCAATACGTTTTTTAATATCCATATAAACCTCCTATAATTTTTTTAAATTCTTATGGGTTTTCATAATCTTTTTAATGCCAATGTTCTTACTAAATGCAACCGATACAAAATCACCATCTATTGCTACTATTGTACCACTTCCATACATTGTATGGATAACACGATCACCAACAATGTAATTTTCAGTACTTGAATAAATATCTTTTTTATTAATAACGGCTTTTTCTTCCATTTGTGGATTAACAATATCTAAGTCATCAGCATTTACTTCACTAATAAATCTTGATGGTGGATTTAATTGTTCATTACCATACAGAATTCTTCGCTTTGCATTAGTTAAATAAAGTCTTTTCTTAGCGCGAGTCATTCCAACATAACATAAACGGCGTTCTTCTTCGATACCATTTTCTTCATTAAAGGAATTAGCGTGTGGGAAGATACCCTCTTCCATTCCAACCATGAACACAACATCAAACTCAAGTCCCTTAGCACTATGTAAAGTCATTAAGGTTACCGCATTTTCATAAGTCTTATGTTCAGAAATGTCAGCAATTAAACTTATTTCTTCTAAAAAATCATTTAAATTGACACTGCCCGTTCTTTCCTCGAAGGAACTAGTAATTGATTTAAACTCTTCTAAGTTATCTAATCTTAATTCATTTTCTAATGTGCTGTCAGTTTCTAGTTCATGACGCATTAAAGACTTATCTAAAACATCCTCAATTAATTCCGTAAGAGATAATGATTCACTATCCTTAGTTAATTCCTCAATTAATTGTTTAAATCCTAATTCTTTATCAGTACTTAAGGCATCGTACATAGAAACACCTTTTTCATTAGCTAAATCTTCTAATTTAGTAATGGAAGATTCACCAATTTTTCTTTTCGGAACATTTATAATTCGTTTTAAACTAATATTATCATTCTTATTAGCAATTAATCTTAAATAACATAATAAATCTTTAATTTCTTTACGTTGATAAAAATAGTAACTACCTACTACTTTATATGGAACATTAGCTTTAATAAATTGTTCTTCAACTAAACGCGATTGACCATTGGTGCGATAAAGAATAGCAATATCTTTATAATCAAAGCCACTTAATGTTAAACGATTAATTTCATCTAACACTTCTTTAATTTCATGTTTATCATCATAAGCACGAATATATTTAGTTTTAACCCCAGTACCTAAATTACTAATTAATTCTAGATCTTTACGTTCTTTATTATTCTTAATAACGGCATTAGCAGTGTCTAAAATATATTTAGTAGAACGATAATTTTGATTTAAAGTAATAACTTTACAATCCGGATAATCACGTTCAAAGTTTAAGATGTTTTTATAATTAGACCATCTAAAACCATATATTGCTTGATTAGAATCCCCTACTACAAACAAATTCTTTTCTTTTTTCGCTAGTAACTTAACTAAATTATATTGTACTTCATTAGTATCTTGATACTCATCAATTAAAATATACGGATATTTATTTTGATATTTTTCTAAAATATCAGGATTAGTATTAAATAGATTTACTGGAAGTAATAATAAATCATCGAAATCAACACAGTTATTATTTTTTAAAGTTTCTTGATATTTTAAATAAATCTCATAAGCTTGTTTTTCCGGTTCAGTATTAAAGTAACGAATAATATCGTTTTCTGATAACATTTCATTCTTAATAAAACTAATACGATTACGGACATAACTAGGACTTAGTGATTTAATGTCCATTCCTTTATCTTTCATAACTTTTTTAATAATACTTAAAGAATCATCCGAATCCATAATCGTAAAACTTTTAGTTAATCCTAAGTGTTCACATTCATTTTTAACAATACGTAACCCTAAACTATGGAAGGTTCCTAAAAAAACATCATTGGATGGACATAAATTATTTAAACGTTCTTTCATTTCTTTAGCTGCTTTATTGGTAAAAGTAATTGCTAAAATATGATAACTTGGTATCCCTTGTTCAATTAAACGATTAATACGATATGTTAATACTTTGGTTTTCCCAGATCCAGCTCCTGCTACTACTAAACAAGGCCCATTAAGGTGTTCTACCGCTAATTTTTGTTGTTCATTTAAATTGTCCATACTATCAACACCATTCTTATATAATTATACCAAATATCATGATTAAAAACTATATCTTTACAATCTTTTAGACATAAAAAAATGGTTATTTCTAACCATTAATTTTTTCTTTAAATAAATCTAAAGCTTCACTATATTCACTGTCTTTGACAACTTCTAGAAATTCGCTATTTCCAACTTTTTTAACTTTTCTAATTAAAAAATTATTAGGATTATCAATATCAACTAGATAAACGTAATCTAAGATACGATGACTAATTAAATAATCTATTCCATTAATCATTACAAAACTTACTCGGTTCATACTACGCCACCATTTGATTCTCTATTTTTTCCAAATCCCCTGGCTCATAATCCTTCATTGTAATATTATTAATATTTTCACTTTCAAGATAAGCTTTTAAATCAGCTTTTCCAAGATTATGGTTATTGTTAATAATATCAAAGATCTCTTGAGCTTTTTTATAGCCATATTTCATAGCAATGCAATAAAGTGAAACCGCTTTATTATCATTATCAATTGCTTTAGCAATCTTTTCGTTTTCCGATAATTGTTTATCTTCAACTACTGTTTTCTTTTTTTCTGCCTCGTGGCGATTTAACATATCCACTCTTTGAGCATCAAGGATAGAAAAAATACCAATATTTATTGTCCTTTGAACATCAATTGGTCCACGTTTTTTTTCGATTTCTTCTTGCGTTTTGAAAGTTACTGACAAAATGTCACCTTCTATCTATAAAAATTCTACAACCCTAATGTCTTCTTTTAATCTTTCTACTAATGATTCTTTATCATATTTATCAAAAATACCTCTAAATGTTGATGGTTCATTTAAGAATATTTCATAATACTTAACAAATATATCACGATAATTATCAACACCTAGATCTCTTAAATAATCTAAATTTACCGTTATTAGTTTTTTATTGTCTCTAATAGCTTCACATAATAATGTAGATGCGGAATTATTAATTGCTTTAATTTGTTCTTTAGTAAAACCTAAATCCTCTAAATACTTCATGCTGCTTTAACAACTCCTTTAATGTCTTCCAAAGCTTCTGGTTTTTCATAACCAATTAAGTGAGCTTGAAAAACGTTGCTAGCACTTAAATCAACATCTCTTTCTTGTAAAAATTTAACCTTATCTTCAAAAAAGTCATTACATACACAACTTACTAAAGAATAGTTAGATTTACGATTTAATTTTTCAAATGATATACTAGCTAATTCAAGATTTCTTTCTACTAATTCTGGATCAGCAAGTGATAATGTTGTTTTAAGCTTATTAGCACACTTACTAATATCAATTCCATACTTTTCAAAAAGTGCTACATTATTACAATAATTCATATGAATTCCTCCAAATTTTAGTAAGCCATTAAAGGTACTTCTCTTGGTTCTAATCCTTTTTCTTTAATACGGTCAATAGCTTCTTTTAATTCATCATAACTATATTTAATTAATACACGAGCATTAAAATAAATATCTAATGTTTCTTTACCATTATTCATTAATAAATCAATTTTATCTTTTAATTCTGAATCATAGAATAATACTGGATTCTCAGTTAAGATATCTAAATCAATACCTAAATCTTTTAATGTATTAATATTATTTTTAAATGTTGCTTCATCAAACTTACTTTCAAGTTCTTCTAATGCAAATTGATCAATATCTAAGTAATCAATACCAGCATCATTTAATAAATCACGCATTGATTGTTTACTATTTTCACGATCTAATTCTTTTTTCTCTAATTCTAATGTAATAGTTTGTGCTAAATCAGAATCATTAACTTCATCATTTTCATCTAAAACAATTACATCACTATCTTCATTAACATCAGTGTCATTTAAATCTTCAACACTAAAACTATTAGTATTTTCTAATTCATATTCTTCATTAGCAAAGACTGGTTCTTCAATAACGATTTTTTCTTCTTCAACCTTTACTGGTTCATCATCTAAAACATTATCATTAGCTTCTTTGATAACTTCTTTAATAGATTTTCCTGATGTATCTTCGTTATAACGACGATCATATTCAAATAAAGCATCTTCAGGGAACATTAATAATTTAGCAGCTTCTCTAGCTTCTTCACGATCTAAATCAAATTGTTGTAATAAATCAATAATTTGGTCACGAGTAATATTAATATCACCAGTTAAAGCCATATCAAAATATTCATTTAAACGTTTTTGATTAACAATTTCAGCATCTCTCTTCAAACTTATTTCTTCAATTGTAGTTTCAGCAAGACTAGCTTCTTCTTCAACATCTTTAAGTTTATCTTTAGCTTCATTAATTTCATCAGAGATTTTATTAATTGTTTCTGGTAATTTCTTATCAAGAGTTTCTTTAATAAGAGTTGGTTCGAAATCAATATCTAAACGATCAAGAACAGTCTTAAAATCATCACGATTAATACCAGCTAAAACAATACCTAATTGTTCACCTTGTTTATTAAGTTCATTGTTCTCTGCTTCTAAATCAGCAATTTTAGTTTGTAACTCAGATTTTTCTTTAGAAGTACGTTCTTTACTTTCTAATGCACTTTGTCTTTTACGATCCATTTCGATTAAGATAGTACTATCTTCTCCACGGAAATTATAAAGTTTGTCTAATAATGCTGTTGTTTCTAATGATAGCATTTTACGTTCGATCACATCGACCACTCCCTTATTTTAATCATATTCTTCTATTTAAAATTATAGCAATAATCAAGTTGAAAGTAAAGAAAAAAAGTTACCGCTTAATGGGTAACTTTTTTAACTAGCAATTTTATTTTTATGATTGAGAACTAAGAAATTTAAATCTTGGTCAACATGACGGAAAATGGTGTTATGATCATGTAATTCACACTCATAACATTTTTTAATAGCATTAAAGGTTGTTCGATTATAATCACGAGCAGCTTCAGTTTTAGAACCGCAAATTTTTTGTAAGTTTTCAATATAAGCTTTATTTAATCCTAGTTTATTATAAAGTTGAATAATTAATCCGATACGTAAATAATAAGTACGTAATTCGCGAGCTTTTTCACTAATAATTTCTGTTTCAATACGATGTAATTCAGCTTCATATTTTTCAAATAATTCGGTAATATCTTTGTTTATAATACTTGTTTTTACCATTTTAATATTTTCCATAGTTTCACTTCCTTTTTTACAGCAGATGTTCACAATAATAACAAACGTTTATTTAGATGTCAAGGGTTATTTATAATGAACAAAAACCGTCATATTACATACTCTATTAGTGAATGGAGGAATTTATGAAAAAGTATTTGATTGTTTCAATAATCACATTGTTTTTATTAATTGGTTCTGTATTTATTTATCAAAATCACAAATCAAATAAAGACTTGACGACTATCAAAGTAGCCGAAGTAACCCATAGTCCTTTTTATGCCCCTTTTTATGTTGCCATTGAAAATGGTTATTTTAAGGATGAGGGATTGGACATTGATTTAATTCTAACAAGTGGTGCAGATAAAGTAAGTGCTGCCGTATTATCAAAAGATGTTGAAATTGGTTTCTGTGGTCCAGAAAGTACCATTTATATTTATAATGGTGGCGAAAAGAACTATTTAGTTAGTTTTGCCGGATTAACTAAGAAAGATGGTCAATTTATTGTTAGCCGTAAAAAGGAAAAACATTTTGAATTAACTGACTTAGCTAACAAAGAGGTTATTGTCGGACGCCTTGGAGGAATGCCTGCTATTAACTTTGATAATGCTTTAAATAAAAAGGAAGTTAAAAATGTTAAATTGAATTATTCAGTTGAGTATGCCAATTTATCTAGTGCTTTTATTAGTGGCGTTGGCGATTATGTTAATCTATTTGAACCTAATGCCACAATCATGGAAAAAATGGGTTTTGGACATATTGTTGCTAACATTGGTTCCGAAGCTGATACGGTTCCTTATACTGCTTTTAATACTAGAAAAGCTTATGCTGAAAACAACAAAGATGTCTTAATAAAATTTAACAATGCCTTAAACAAAGGATTAGATTATGTTCATCATCATGATAGCAATGATGTTGCTAAAATCATCAGTCCCCAATTTCCAGATATAGCATTAAATGATTTAACTAAGATTGTTAAAAATTATCAAGAAGCTGATACCTGGTATCAAAACACTTCAATTAATAAAGATGATTTTGTTAATCTTGAAAACATGTTAATAAAAAATGATCTTATTAAAAAATATGTAAGTTATGATAAGTTAATCATTGATTTAAATGAATAGTATCTTAGAAATTCAACATTTATCAAAACATTATTTTATTAACAAAGAGATTATTGAAGTGCTAAAAGATATCAATTTTAAAGTTAAAGATGATGAAATTATCGCTATTGTTGGGGCATCCGGATGTGGTAAATCTTCTTTACTATCAATTATTAGTAACCTACTCGATTATACTGATGGTAAAATCATTTATCGTAAACCCCTAACCTTTGGTTATATGTTTCAGTCTGATACGTTATTTCCATGGTTAACCGTTAGAGATAACTGCTTATTAGGATTAAAAATAACAAAAAAAGATTACCCTTCCAAAGAAAAAGAATTAGATTCTTTATTAAAAAAATATCATCTTGATGCTTTTAAAGATAAATATCCCCATAATTTATCAGGAGGTATGCGCCAACGAGTGCAACTGATTAGAACAATCTTAATTAATCCGGATATTTTATTATTAGATGAACCTTTTAGTGCTTTAGATTATCAAACACATCTTTATATTGCTGATGATGTTTATAAGTTAGTTAAAAGTAATAAAAAAGCCATGATTATTGTCACCCATGATATTGAAGAAGCTGTAAGTATTGCAGATAAAGTTATTGTATTAAGTAATCGCCCTAGTTCAATTATTAAAGAGATAGCTATTAACAAACATAATCTTAATCCCCTACAGTTTCGTAAAACTGAAAAGTTCCTAGAATACACTAATGAAATATGGGAGTTGATGAATAATGGTTGAGCAAAAATATCATGATTATCTAAAAAAGCTTAAACTAGAAAAAATCATAATCTTATTATCCCAGATTAGTATCACCATTCTCTTCTTAGGTTTATGGGAATTATTAAGTTATTTCCATGTTATTAATAGCTTTATCTTTTCATCACCATCAATGATTATTAAAACTATTATTAATCTACTATTACAAGGACGATTAATGACCCATATTTTAATTACATTAAAAGAAGTATTTATGGCCTTTAGTTTAGGAATAATGATTAGTTTAGGAATAGCCATAATGATGTATGAAGTACCCCTACTAGCCAAAATCATTGAACCTTTCTTAACTATTATTAACTCACTACCAAAAGTTGCATTGGGTCCAATAATTATAATATGGTTTGGTGCTAATGAATTATCAATTATCGTAATGGCTCTGTTAATAAACTTAATTGTAAGTGTTTTAACAATCTATAATGGATTAAAAGAAGTTGATGCTAACCAAATATTATTATTAAAATCGCTAGGAGCTTCAAGGTATGATATTCTCACTAATTTAGTTTTAAAATCAGCTAGAAATGCAATTATTTCTTCCTTAAAACTTAATATATCAATGACTTTAATTGGAGTTATCATGGGTGAATTTTTAGTATCAAAGTCAGGAATTGGTTACTTAATTATTTATGGCACACAAATCTTTAATTTAAATATTGTAATGAGTGGAATAATTTTATTGTGTTTTATATCAATCATACTATATCAATTAATATTATTAATCGAAAAAAAGCAAATAAAAAAATAGTATCAATAAATGATACTATTTTATCTGCCATAAAACCTTTGGCCATTCTTATATGAGTAATAATCAATTGATGATCCTTTATTAACTAAGAAATAATGTTCATATAATGCTGGTTCAGATATTACTGAAGTTATTTCTTTTTCTTTACTAATATTATAAATAATATAAGAATTAGAATTAGTAATAAGTGCCATATAACCATAACTAGTTTCTTTTTCTAAAATTTTAATATCAATACCACTAGTTATTTCTTTACCTTTTTCATCTAACAATACCTTTTTATTATCATCACTAGCAATATAGTAATTAGCAATTTTAGTATAAGTAATTGCATTATAACCTTTTGATAATTTCTTTAGTTTATTATTTACCAAATAATAACTATCACCATCTTTAACGATTGCCAATCCATTAATAAATACAGTAGCATCTTGATAAGAAGTCCCAACTTGTTTACCTTTTACCGTATAATAACGGAATTCATTATTATCACAACCATTAAATAGATAAATCTTGTCTTTAGTATAACTACTTACAATACCAGAACAATCAATAACCTTTTTAACTTTATTATTAATATAAAGTTCAATCACATTATTGTTTGTTAACTTAGCATAATGTTTATAATCAGCATATGTGGTATTAAGGGTGGTAGTAACACTATCACCATTATTATTTAAAATATATTCTTGGCCATTCTTTTTATAAACAATAACATCACCAACAAAATGTGGAGATTGATCATCATTTGAAACTAAATCAAATTTAACCTTTTTATTAACAATTGCGCGATAACTGTAAGGCATTAAACTATCCCCAACACTATCACATGTATTTATTATTAAATCACGATCTGGGACATCCGTAATACAAAAACGTTCTTTAGATTTAAAAGCTATAATTTTTTTAAAAGTTCTAATATTATAAATAGTTATTTGATTATCATAATAAATTGAGATAAAGTCCTTCATATCACTAATAGCAGGAATTTCCTCGGAACTCTTATCTTTAAAACTAGTAATAACTTTACCGTTATGATTCAATAATTTATATTTATCTTTATGCTTTAATAGCACATAATTATCGGTAAAATTGATTATTTCAAAACCAATTTCATCATATATTTTTTTACCTTTAGCATTTATTAAATAATAATCTGAATCATAATCAGTAAGAAAGTATAATGGCCCTTCATTAAATACATATGGATATTTGCCAAACTTAACAACCATTTTTCCTTTATTGTTAATAACTCCAAATTCACCATTTTTATTAGTTACTAATGACGCATTATTATTAAAACTAGTTACCGTAGTAAATTCAAACTCACTTAATTGTTTACCAGCATCATTAAATAAAGCATATATTCCTTCACCATTTTCAAGATAGAAGGCATCAGTTTTTAAAACATCAAAATTTTTAATATAATTATTATGAATACTAATAATTCCAATAACTATTGCTATTACTATAATTACAGGAATAGGTATTAACCATAATTTATTAAACTTGATTGATGGTAATTTAATTTCTTTTGTTTTTTTACTATTTGATTTGGTTTTTTTAGGTTTCTTCGAAACATTTATTTTTAATTTAGGTAGTTTTATAGTTTTATCATCATCAATAATATCTTTTTTTTCAATTAATGTTCCGGTTTCTGGATCATTAATATAGGTTGGTTCTTTTTTATTATCAAACGTATTCTCATCATTAACATAATTAATGAATTTACCCATATAATATCACCATCCGATCATAAAATTATTATATCAATAATATAATTTGCAAACAAGTCAAAATATGATAAAATATCATATAGAAAAAGGGATGAGGCTGATGAATAATAAGAAAATATATATTGTTCTAAGTTTTACAGGAACTGCTCCCGCTACTTTAATTCGTATGTTTACTCGCAAAAAATATAGTCATTCATCAATTGCCTTAGACAAAGAATTAAATGAGATGTACAGTTTTGGTAGACTTAACCCATATAATCCTTTTAAAGGTGGCTTTGTTCACGAAGGAATCTATCGTGGAACCTTTAATCGCTTTAAAAAAACTAAAGCTAAAGTGTTAGAAATCGATGTTACCGAAGAAGATTATAATCGTATTAGTGACGAAATAGCTAGTTTTAAAAATGGAAAATGGAAATATAATTATTTAGGTGTACTGTTATACCCATTAAAAAAAGCAATTCGTTTTAAAAATCGCTTTTATTGTTCAGAATTTGTTAAACATCTACTTGATTTAACTAATGTTGATTTTGCTTTACCAGAAGTTGTTGAACCATATGATTTTAACAGTATTGAAAAATCTAATGTTATTTATGAAGGAATATTAAGAAAGTATTAATATTCTTTTTTTATTAATATAAATTAGTCGGGTAAACTGATATTACTGGACGAACTCCATATTTATTACTAGTAGTCTTATCTTCAACAGATAATCGTCCATTATGATCAACAAGCCATGCATCACTAGTATTAACATTTAATAAATCACTTGTCCAATATCCAGAAGGAGCGCCTTGTTCATCAAGATATTCATAAGTACAACCACTATATGTACATTCTTTAGTATAGTCAAATAACCACGCTGCTTTTTGCTGAGCAGCACTATTCTCACAGTATGTTTCACCATTGTATGTTGGATAATCTTTAACATGGGAGCCAAAGCAGAACCAATCATCATCAGTTTCAAGATCAAAACTCCATCCATTTTTTGGATTTATTGCAAGTGATGCATCAATTATATCTTGTGCAGTAGGAAGTTCAACACTTAAAGCGGAACTCCAAGCTTGCTTAACTGTATAACCCGTATTACCTTGATTAAAGAATGTTAATGCATTAGCATAACTCATAGTTGTAGCATTACCAATTAAATCAGTTACATTTTTTTCAAATATTAACTTAACCGTATTATTAATTGGATTTCTACCCAATAGATAGAAAGTACGTGTAACGCCATCCCCTAAACTACATTCATATTTAGCACCAACTTCACCAGCATTACCATAAGCATTACTAACAAAGTGACATATTTGTTGTCTCATACGAAAATCGTATTCATTGGTAGCTTCACTGGTAACACGCGTTTCTAGATAAACGTACTTTCCAGCTTCAGAACTAGGAATATCATTATCTAACCAAACATCAATATTATGGGTTGCTGAAGAATTTGGATTTAATAACGAAGATCCAAATTGATAATAAGTAACGCCACCTTCAACATAAGTTGATAACGTCGACATACGTAATGGATGACTATCAATAGCAATCCAGATATATTGTGGATTAACTAACTCTCCACTAAAGTTGGCAGGAGGATTAAAAAAAAATTCAAATTTATAGATTGCACCATAAACAGATGCACTAGTTGACGATACAGTAACTTGAAAATCATGCTCAGCTAAAGCTTCCTGGTTAGTCATCGAATATATATTTCCCGATATAGTTGGACTACCAGAAGAATATGTTACATTAAACGCCTGTGTTTTTTGATTATAAGTAGTTAATTGACTATCAGTTTTAAATAATGCAAAAGAAGAACTAATAATGGTTAAAATCATTAATATAATGATTGCAACAAATAAGCCAATTTGTTTCTTTATTAGTCCTCTCATTATAAACCCTCCTATTGTTTCAATTTAGGTAATTCTATCGGTTCATCATCAATGTCTACTTTATTTAATTTTACCTTTATTTCTTCTTTCTTAAATTCTTCTTTTTCCTTTTTAATACTTTTTTCTTCTTCACTATCACTATCTAGTAATGAAACTTTTTTATTAATTTTTAACATTCTTATTAATTTAACAATATCCGTAATCAATATTACTACTGCTGGAATAAAGATTACTAATAACCATCCTCCACGACTTGCTAAGAAATACTGAATACGTCCTAATTGCGGAATACGGTATTTAACTTTTCCTAAAACATTATCTTGGCTTACTAAAGAACTATCAACGCTCTTATTATTATCACCTTTAGTAGTAAAGTAATATCTACCACCGACTTTTTTAATATCGGTTACACGGTGTGTAACAGTCATTCCTTTAGATATACTTGATTCTGATTTAAAAGTAATTACATCATTTACTTTTACGGTTCTAAAATCACGAATTGGAAGATCAATTATAACATCATAAACTCTAATGTTAGGTTCCATTGATGGACTAACAATAGTATATAATGAGAATAATGGTTCATATCCTCTACCCTTTTTAGAATAACGATAACTTGCTACTACACAATAAACTAATAAAACAGCAATAATCAATAATAATATAAATACAGTCCATGCAATAACATCTTTAAGAAAATTAAACATGCCAACAAATGACCAATATCTTCTTTCACCTTTTTTATTCTTCATAACGGTTACCACCTATCATAATAATTATATAAATTTTTTTGATTTAAAACAATAGTAAAAACCAAGTTATAGTCGGTTTTTTCATATTATTCCACATTATCAACAATTAATACGCCCGCAAATGTCTTATTCATATCAACACTTTGATCATAATCACGATTTTTATAATCAACGTAAACGTTAATATTATGTTCATCCCCTTTAACAAGAGATACATCAGCTAGGATAACACTATCCGTTTTAGGGAAACTTCCTTCAGCGATTCGGCGATCATTAATATCAATGTAATAAACTAAATCTTGGTAATTAACAAAATCATTGGTTACATTTATCCACTTAAGGTTATATTTTAAATCTGCATCACTTTTATTAGTTATTTTAATTTCCTTGATAATACTCATTTGACCTGGTACTACATCAGTAGTTTTTATAGGTTTAACCTCTGATCCAGTAGGATAAACAACTTTAATAACTTTGGTAACAGTCTTTTCAGGAAGTTCTTCACTACTTTCATCAGATACATCAGTTACTGGTTCAGATTCATAGGTATCAACAAAACGATAAAAATATAAACACGTACTAAATATTGCAAATAAAAAGCATAATGAAAACAAGATATAAAGAAAGTATCCGTTATGTTTTTTCTCATTTCTTGTTTCATTCATGCCTATCACCTATTTTAATTTAATAAAATAACTACGATTTCTTAATGATATTACTAATCTTATGTCAGTACTATTAATAAATCTTTTATCTACTTGTAATAGCGTTACTCCTTTTAAATCACTTGGAGTTATATCCATTACATCACTCATCAAATAATTATCACCATATTTATAATAAATACTACCATGATTATTATACAATTCTTTTTTACTTATTTTGTTTGCATAATAATTAATATTACTTGAAATAAATTCATCTTTTAATCCAAGAACTGCATAACCAAATCCATAATTGGAATAATCTGGTGTAACTACTTTTTTAATACCGTTAACGGTATATTCGTAATATCCACCTAAATATGCTTCAAAAACAGTTAATTTGGAACTACCAATAATTGATCCTTTAAAAACCATTCCCTTATTTAATCCAACTTCATTAATTTTATTAGAAGATAAAATTTTATTTGGACTTAATTTAATATACTTCTTAGTAGCAACTAAATCATTCTTATGAACATTATATTCATTAATAATTAATAAACTGAATTTCTTATTTATTTTCTTTTTAGGTATTTCATAAATTATTGCATATGTTTTAGTAGCCTTTGGTCTTATTTTTTCACCACGATAAGGGACTCCTAAATCACTAAAGTAATCACTACGATCATAGATTGGATAATAATACTCACCATCTACTTCTAATGTTAAATCTTTCTTTTGTAGTTTTAGTGAATTACTAGTAATATTAGTTGCATCAATACTGATACCTAAATAATACTTATCATCTTTATTGTTATTACCGCGATAATCTAAGTTAGTTAAGATACTAGAATTAATTTTATATTTAAATCCATTGATATTAACCACTTGCATTTGTTTATAGGTACGATGATATAAAATGTAATTATAGAATCCAAAAATTGCTAAACCGACAGCTGCAATAATACCAATAATGGTAATAATAAATTGATTTTCAAAGAAATAATATTTAAATTCTCGAATATAACGATGAATTTTTCTTTTTAATTTATAATTATCACGATCAAATGAGATTTCTACTTCTTCACTATCTTTTTCTTCGATTTCAAGTTCTTTAAGATCTTTATTAAAATCAAATTTTTTAATATCAAATCCAATCGCACGAATAATATCGTAAATTAAGAAGAAATATTGTGGTAAATACAAGATTAATGAAACATCACGATAAATTCGAACGGAAGTAATTTTCATTATTTCATCTTCTAATGATGCTAAACCGGAATAAGCAATAGTAAAACCAATCATTAAAATAATATAGTAAATAATAATGCCTAAATAAAGTTTGATTGATTTTTTCTTTATCAAGAATAAGTAAGTAATTACAATAACAATCGCTAATATTAGGATTACTGCTAAATACATAAAGACATTAACATAACTACTTGCTAAATTATTAGCATATTCATAATTACCATTAGTAGCATAACTACCAAAGAATGAAACAATACGACTAGTACGATATAATACGTAGATAATAGGGAGAATCAATATAGCATGGATTAAACGAAAGTGTTTAATTAAAAACGCGTAAGGCTTTTTAAATACCATTCATATCTCCTCCTTATTCTATCTTTTATTATAACATATCAATTATTTTTTTAAAACCATAATCTGCCCTGGTAGAAGATAAATCGTTGAATTATTATTTAGTAAATTATTAATACTACTATTAAATATTTCGCTAACAGAATTTAAAGTATCCCCCTCTTTAGTAAGATAATAATTAAAATTCTTTTTAGGAATTAAAAGTGTATTTCCTGGATAAATATAATCGTCCATATTCATCCCATTAATACTTGCTATTAATTCTGGATTAGAATTAACTTTAGAAGCTATACCATAAAGCGTATCGCCACTATTAATTAAGTATTTATCAAAATAAATTACTTGATTGCTTGGTACAATAATTTCACTACCAGCACGTAACTTATCTTCAAAATAGATATTGTTTATATTTTTAAGCATTTCTTTAGTAGTATGGTATCGATTGGCGATTGATTTTAATGAATCACCATTTTTTATCTCATATTTAAAAAACATATTTTAAGTCTCCTTTACTTTAAAATATGTTTCTTAGTTTAAGATGTTAATAAATAATAATTTTAATATTTTTATTAAATTGCCATTCATTATATTGTAATATTCTAGTTTCTAAATGATCAGGATCATAATAATATAAAGTATCGTTAACAATATAGTAAACTCCTAAATCCGTTTGATACATTATCTTATCAACACTATTATTACTAACTAATATGTTAGTTTTGTCATAAGTCATATATAATTTATTATCGATTATTTGATAATTAATTAGATAATAATTATTCCATGTTACTTCATTATTGACTAGCTTTTTAATCTTCGTATCACGTAATTCTTGATCAAGATATACCGGCTTTTTTAATAAACGAATTTTTAAATATTCTGGAACGATTTCATATTCGCGTTCATGCTTTTTGTCAATTAGATAAACACTTTTTTTATAATTGCCTAAAATTTCACTGTTAAATGAAATATCTTTAGTTGTTTTAAATTCATCATCTTTATTCTTTTTCATGTTATAAACAATAAATTTATTAAAATAATAATTTTGATCATAATTAGCTACTAAAATATAATCATCAATTTTAGTAATTAATTCCGCATCATAAGTATCGTTTTTAAATAAGCGAATATCAAAGACATTCTTATTATGAATTTTTGTAAAACCATGATAATTCCATAAATAATAGGTTTTATTCATTAAGTTATAAGTAGTTATTTTTTGATGTTTATTAACTTCCTCATTAACTCCTTTATAACCTAATTGTAATTGTAAATCAAAATTGATTAAATTATGATTTACAATTCCATCACTATTGTAACAGAATGGTTCTAAGTTAATACTATCACTTTTAATTCTTGCACAATCAGTTACATCATCTTTAATAATATCAATCTTATTAATGATGTTCTTTTTATATTTTTTATAGTAACGCTTATAAGTGTATGTTTTATGATCTTTTGTAACATTAATAACATATAAGCTTTTTTTATAATAGTATTTTTGTTCAATCTTATAACCGTTAATTGTATATTTATCAAAATGGTTAACTGGTTTAAATGTTTTAATTAGTAACAGAATAATTATTAATAAAAGAAAAAAGAAAAGAAAGATAGTTTTTTTCTTTGGCTTTGGAAAACGAAATCTTCTTTTATTTCTTTTCATTTTTATCAAAATACTTCTTCTTTTCTTCCATCATAAATTCTGTTACTTTTGTTTCAATTTCGGTTAATGATTTTTTATCTAAGTTGGTTACATATACTTGTTCTTTAACAGTATCAATTTCAACACGGCCCCAAATAATACCAGAATAAACACTTAAATCATTAAATAAATCTGGTGTAATTACGGTTAGAAAATAGCCGAAGAATAAACGTTTACGTCCAATTAGAATACGTTTATTAGTTATTGCAATAACTGCTGTTGAGAATAAATCATAAAAACTGTTATTCTTTTGTCCAACAAAAGCATATGTTACTTTTTCCCCTGGGTTTAGGTGTTGTTCAACAATTGCAGCATGCTTTTTCACACGCCACCAATAAACTCCCATTGGAAAACGTTGACAAAATGTTTTAGCTAATTCATATGTTTTCATAAACATCACCTAACTTTATTATATATTATAATTACTAAAAATACTATTATTTTATACAATTCGCGTACTTACTTCATTATTATTAGTATCGATTGCATGAATATAATAATTTTGACCACTAGCTTTCGTAAATGAACCGCTATACTGTTTACCACTAATTGAGTCATAAGCTGATGGTGTGGCATTAGAATTGGTTAATTTAAATCCACTTAAAGTTCCATTATCAGTGATTGTATAGTTAACAACGCCATTTACTATTTCATAAGTAACCACTGGTGCATCTAAGTCAACATAAATTGCTTTTGATGCTAGATTATCTTGACTATCATATAAGTATACATAATAGTTACCAGTTTCATTTATAGTAGTAGTAACTGTTATATTTTTAACTTTATCTGAAATACTAATCCATTCTGCATCACTTGGTAAAGTAGATAAATTAGTAATAAAATATTCTTTTAAACCAACATTATCACTGAAATTTAAAGTTACTTCAGAACCATTAGTAGAATATGTTATTTTAGGTTTGGTAAACTCAATAGTTACTTTATAATATTTCTTATTATTATAATAATCGATTACATGTAAGTAATATGATCCTGCAGTAGTAATTGGATCAAGAGTAACTTCTTTAGTTTCGCCGCCAACTGCAATATCAGCAGTTGATAAGGTTTTATTATAAAGCATGGTATATGTTAAAGGATCATTACTACTATTAGTTAAGGTATATCCTTTAATCTTTAAATCATCATATAAAACCGCTTTTATTACGCCGCGTGAAATTGTATCAATAGTAATCACTGGTTTAGTAGTATCAACATCATTCTCCGTAATAGTAAATGAAGGATGGGCCGGATTAGAAGAACTAACCGTAGCAAAATTATTATACTTATCAGTAGCATGAATATAATAAGTTCCACTCATTCTAGGTTCAAAATAGATTTTTTTTGATTTAACGTTACCAAAAGCAGTTGCACTACTCATATTTTTAGGTGACGTATTTATTTCATATTTACCTAAATAATTAGTATCAGCCACTTGAATTTCAACTAAACCATAGGATTTATTAATTGTTACATTAGGTCCAATAAAATCATATGAAGCATTATCTTCACTATAGTAACAAGTTCTTTTACCATTTTCATTTTGAACAAAAACGGTTGCATCAATATTTACTTCTGTATCAGTCTGAGGATTATATAAATTATCATCAAGTAATCCTTCAGAGATTAAACTACCAATAGTTACAATACAGTTAGTGCTACCACATTCCGTTTTCATTTTATCCAATCCAGCATATACACAAGCAGCCTTTTCAATGCTTCTTTTAAAATCTTTATATTCCGTATCACTTTGACGATTGGTAAGGGCAACTATATTGTTAGCAATAATTAAACCGATAACAACAATTAAACTTAATGTAATAAGTAATTCGGTAAGTGTGAAACCATTCTTTTTCATTATTACACCCTCTTTATTATCTATAATATTAGTATAAAATAATTAACCTTTTTTTTCAATAAAAAAGACTTAGTATCGTCTATAGAACCAAGTCCCTTTTTTAGGGAAATAACCTCCCGGATCAATCATTTTTGCTTTAAATGTTGAGAAAGATGAATAACCATCTTTTCCACCACCTAAATAGTGTCCTTTAGAAACGGCATAATGTAAATGAACTCCGGTTGAGCATGTATCCCAACCACCATTTTTCTTTAATGTAGATCCACCACCACCAACATAACCAATTACGGATTGGTTAGTAACAGTGTCCCCTACTTTTACATTAACACTTAATAAATGCGCATATTGAGTGGTATAAGCAACACCGTTAACATTATGGTGTAAGTAAATTATATTACCACCACAACTACTCTTATAAGTTACCGCTGCAACCATTCCATTAGCAGCAGCATATACTGGAACACCCATAGCAGTTGTTCCTAAATCAATACCGTAGTGGAAACTAGTAGTTTTACCAGTTAATGGATTGATTCTACTACCATATGGAGAAGTTACAACACCCTTTTGAAGTGGTCTAATTAAACTGGTTGATGCTAATACCTTAACACAATCTGTTAATAACTGCGTTTCACTAGTACATATTTTTTGATAATACTTAATTAACTCTTCTTGGTTTTTGATTTGTTCATTAATATCATCACCAACATCTTCTAGTTCATCCATATAAAGATCTAATTGTACAATCGCCTTATTATAATTACCAATAGCAACATCTAAGTCAGCTTGCTTTTGTCTTAATTCAACCTTTAAACGTTCATTTTCTTCAATTAAATCGCTTAAAGTTTGTAATTGATCTTGATTATAATTAGTGATTAATGATATTGCCTTACTACGCATGGACATATCTGCAATACTTGTTGATTGCATTAAATATTCCAAATAAACATTTTCATTACTAGTTAACTCACTAAATTTTAATATTTCGGCAGTTTCACCTTTAGTTTTTTCAATATTACTTTCACATTCCGCTATTTTATTATTAGCAGCAACAATGTCATCTTCGGCTTTTTTCTTTTGATCATAAGCATCATACATTGCTTGCTTCTTTTGATTAATCGAACTACGCGTATTATTCTTATTTTGATTATTAATATTACGTTGTCGTTTTAATTCTTCTAATTCAGCTTTCAAACCTTTAATGGTCGTTGCTTTAGATTCTGCTTTAACATTATAAGGAAGAACTAATAGTGAAAACATACTAATGATTAATAATCCACTAATTATCTTTCTCATATTTTCAAATACTTTCTAACCGCTCTAATTGATGAAATCATACCAATTATTGCTCCTAATACTAAGATAAATAATGAAGAATATAAAATAAATGGATATGGTTTTACCATTTTTATTACATTACTATAAATGTAACCATTAGTACGATCATATAAGATTAAATAACCATAAATCATAATCATTATTGGAATAATTGAACCAAGTACTCCTAGTATTAAACCTTCAAATAAGAATGGTAATTTAATAACAATGTTACTAGTTCCTACTAAACGCATAATCTCAATTTCAGTTCGCCTTGAGAATATTGTTAGTTTAATCGTATTACCAATTAAAAATGCCGTTACTAATAATAATGCTACAATTAATATAATTGAAATCTTTTCTACTAAATTAAATATTACACTAATTTTTTCAACTAAGCCTTCGTTATAATCCACTGATTCAACATAATCACTTTGAGCTACTTCATCAGCAACTTTTTTCATATTCTTTAATTCATCTACTTTAATTGTATATGAATCAAGTAATGGATTATAACTTAAACTATTTAGAGCATTATTTAAAATATCACTATCATCTTGGCATTCTTTCTTCCAGTCTTCTTTTGATTTATATTTATATTCAATAATATGCTTATTAGCTTTTAATGAATTATCAAGTTCTTTAATTTGTTCTTCGTTTGCATCATGATATAGATAAGTTACAAT
This sequence comes from Caryophanales bacterium, assembly GCA_016282415.1. Classification (GTDB taxonomy): domain Bacteria; phylum Bacillota_I; class Bacilli_A; order RF39; family UBA660; genus RGIG8386. Next base: position 24,910 of record JAEEKO010000012.1, read on the forward strand.
TGTTAACTCGTTTTCATATTGCTTTGTCAAATAATTAATATTAACTGTTATAACAAGTGCAATTGTTACAAGTAAAAGGGTAATTGCAGAACAAGTTATTGATGCAAAGCTTAAACTAAAATTACGAAAAACACTTCTAAAAGCATCACGAATATTTCTAATTATTACTCTTACTGCTCTCATAATACTTGCCTTTCTCTTGATCATAAACAACTACACCATTTTCAATTGCAATAACACGCTTTTTCATCTTGTTTACGATTTGACTATCATGAGTAGCCATAATGATAGTTGTTTTTAATTCTTTATTAATATCTTCCAATAATTTAACAATTTCAAGTGATAAGTTAGGGTCTAAGTCCCCCGTTGGTTCATCACATATTAACACTTTTGGATCATTAACAATCGCACGTGCAATACAAACACGTTGTTGTTCCCCACCAGACAATTGATTAGGGAATGCTCTAACTTTATCTTTTAATCCAACTAACTCTAAAGCTCTAATAACTTTGGTACGAACTTCATCATCTTTAATACCAATTGATTCTAAACCAAACGCAACATTTTCATAAACAGTTAGTTTTGGCAATAATTTAAAATCTTGGAATACAACACCAATTTTTCTTCTTAATTTATAAACGCTACCATTTCTTAATTTAGCAACATTAATACCACCAACCAAAACTTCACCCTTAGTTGGTTTTTCTTCACGATATAATAATTTAATTAATGTTGATTTACCAGATCCAGAATTACCAATTACAAAAACGAATTCACCTTTTCCAATTGATAAATTAGTATCTACTAATGCTGTAACACCATTATTATATACTTTATATACGTTTTTTATTTCAATAAATTTCATGCTTTCACCTACTAATATTATAAAATAATCATGTTTCTAAATAAATGGTAATCTTTCCCTCTTGACGCCGCCACTTACTTCATAACAATCACTAATTACAAAGAATACTGATGGGTCAACCTGAAGCAAAACCTCTTTAAAGAAAATGTAATCTTTATTTGGAACAACGCACATAATTATTTCTTTTTTATCTTTTAAATAACCACCTTTAGCATCTAAAAGAGTTACGCCACAATTTAATTCCGTAATAATAAAGTCTTTAACTTTATCAATGTTGTTAGTATGAACAAAGAATAATTTACTATCACTAATACCAATCATAATACGATCAATTAATAAACTACCAATATAAATGATAATGATACCATAAATCATCTTAGTTAATCCTAACTTAATAGCAGCAATACCAATTATTAAAGAGTTGGTTAATAAGTTTGCGCGACCAGTAGGCACTTTTAAATATTTTGCTAAAATGGCATTAACAATATCACTACCACCTGATGAGAAACCATATTTATATAAAAGGCCATAGCCTAGTCCATCTAAAATACCAGATATTAATAGTGTAATAATAATGTTATCAAAGTGAACATATTCTAATATATATGGTACTAAAGGTGAAGTAAAGCGAATTATTAGTGGAACTAATAATGCCCCAATTACTGCATCTTTAAAATACTTTTTACCTAATAGGAAGAAAGCTAAAGTTAATAATACAATGTTGCCACAAAAGATTAATGTAGATGGCTCAATTTGATTTTTTAATACAATGGCAATACCACTTAAACCACCAGCAACAATATCATTATGTAGTAAAAATACATTATAATTTATAGCAATAATAAAAGCACTAACTAGCAACATAAAGTATCTAGCTATGAAATCTTTGCTACGTAATTTACGGACAAATGATTTATAAGTGTTCTTGGCCATATCGCTACTCTCCTATTATTAATTATAGAAACATTATAACATAAAAAAACTAACTATTAAATAGTTAGTTTAAAAAAATTCAATACGACTTAAACATTAAATCTAAAGTAAACAATGTCACCATCTTGCATTAAGTATTCCTTACCTTCAAGTCTTACCTTACCAGCAGCCTTAACACTTACTTCAGATTTATAGATTTTTAAATCATCATAACTCATAATTTCAGCACGAATAAAACCACGTTCAAAATCGGTATGAATAATCCCAGCACATTGTTTAGCAGTCATACCATCACGGAATGTCCATGCTCTTACTTCATCAGTTCCACAAGTAAAGAAAGTTTTAAGGCCAAGTAAATCATAAGTTGCAAAAATCAATTTATCAAGGCCACTATTGCGGATTCCAACATCACTTAAGAAGATATCTCTTTCCTCATCAGTTAACCCTGCTAATTCAGCTTCTAATTTGGCACACATAACAATCACTTGTGAATTTTCAGCACTAGCATATTCACGAACTTTTAAAGTGTATTCATTATCACCAACAGCAGCATCTTCTTCATTAACATTAGCACAATAAATTATTTTTTTAGCGGTTAAGAAGTTGAAACTTTGTAATAACTTTTGTTCATCTTCATCAAATTCTAAGCGACGAATTGGAATATTTTTTTCTAATGCTTCCTTACATCTTCTTAAAACACCTACTTCAAATAAGGCTTCTTTATCTTTTGATGTTTCTGCTTTCTTAGCTATCTTATCAATACGATTACTAACTATTTCTAAATCAGCCAAAACAAGTTCAATGTTAATAACTTCAATGTCACGTACTGGATCAACCGTTCCTTCAACATGAATAACATCCGGATTATTAAAGCATCTAACTACTTCAACAATGCAGTCGACTTCACGAATATGAGATAGAAACTTATTACCTAAACCTTCACCGCGAGACGCTCCCTTAACTAATCCCGCAATATCCGTAAATTCAAATGTTGTTGGAACACGACTCTTTGGTGTGTATAAATCATATAAGAATTCTAAACGTTGATCTGGAACAATAACTACGCCAACGTTAGGTTCGATTGTTGCAAACGGATAGTTCGCAGCTAAAATATTTAATTTAGTTATAGCATTAAAAAGAGTTGATTTACCAACATTAGGTAAACCAACAATTCCTGCTTTTAAACTCATTTATATCCCCCACTTCTATAATTTAACAATACCGTTAATACCAATTGGTAAACCAATGATATAAACAATAATAATTAATACAATAAAGAATACAACGGTAAATAAAACATATGGTAATTGATAACGAATTGCCTTAAAGATACCAATTGGTTTAGAATCTTGATTGTATTTTTGTAATAAAGCTAAATAGATAACAAAATATGCAAATAAAGGTGTTATTGATAATGAACACGCTTCCGCTGCTTTAATAATAAATTGAGTAAATTCTGGACTAATACCAGCGTTCATCATTACTGGCATAACACTACTTACTAATATTTGCCATCGCGTTGCTGAAACTGGAATTAAAATTGTGGATAATATACCAACTATAAACAATAATACTACTAACGGAATACCATTAAAGTTAATAATATCAAATAAATTAGCAGCTTTTGCAACAAATACAGAACCAATATTAGTATATTTAAAGAAACTAATAAAGGCTGATGCAAATAAAATTAATACTAAGGTTTTACCAATACCATCTAATGAATGGCCTAAGTTATCACAAACATCATGATTATTTCTAATGGTCTTAGCGCCAATACCATATAATAAACCAGCAATAATAAATAATACTACTACAATAAACACAAACCCATTACTAAAGAATGAATTGTAACTAAATAGTTTATCAATATACAATGCTTGACTATCATCTAATAATCTTCCAGAGAAAGGAAGTCCTGGAATAATATTATATAAGAAGAAAATCAAATATAATCCACTACCAATTAAACTAAATCTTAATCCACGACGTTCATGAACATCAATAACTTTATCTTCTTCAACAATGTCAGCCATTGATTTATCAACTTCAGTTGGTTCATCATTTAATTCATACTTACCAAAGAATGGTGCAGTTACTCTTTCACCAATATTAGTAATAATAAAGGCCATAACAATTACTGCTACCATGCTTACAAATAAGAAACACCAAATACCTAATGTGTAATTAGGATCCAAAATGTGTGCTCCCTCTAATGTAAGATTTAATAAAGCACTATCTTTTGCTGTAAATAATAAGTTAATACTACTACCAAAAGTTAATGCTGCAAAAGAAACGGTAATACCAGCAAGCGGATTTCTTTTACCATGTAAATATAATAATGCACTCAAAGGCATTAATATAATAAATGATAAATCACCCATAATACTTGATAAAATACAAATTAAAACTAAGTAAAAAGTAACCGTATTTTTCTTAACATTACGAGTAAGAATCGTAAATACCGTTTTTAAGAATCCACTCTTTTCCATAATACCAATACCAATTAAAGTAATAATCAACATTGATAATGGTGCAAAACTTACAAAGTTACTAACAGTATTACTAAAAATATATTTTAATCCTTCAATTGATAATAATGATTCAACCGTTACTAAAGTATTAACAAATTCTTTTGAATTAGGATTTACTTTAATATAAGTTGCATCTAATCGTAACAGTGCAAATAAAACACTAATTGCCATCATAATAACAATCATGATGACATACGTCATTATCGGATTTAAATGGATTTTATCACGATTAATTTTCACTTTGATCACCTATTATTCTTTTTAATTTCTTTTCAAATTCTAATCGATCAAGCATTACTTCATGCCCACAATTAACGCATTTAATCTTAATGTCTACCCCTACTCGTGTAATAACCCAAAGATTAGTACCACAAGCATGGTTCTTTTTCATGATTACTTGATCATTAATTTTATATTTCATAAAACCATCCTAGTCATCAATTTTAACGTTTAATATGTCTAAAATACGTTCTAAGTCTTTTTCAGAATCAAAAGGAATTTCAACTTTACGATTTGAAATCTTAACTTTAGTTCCAACTAATTCACGCATCGTATTTTCATAAATTTGATAGCGAGGATTAATAACAGCTTTAGTACGAATAATTGGATTATTCTTTTTAACTTCACTATTACCACTAACAATTTCCTCAATTTCACGAACACTTAATTTTTCCTTAATAATACGTTCCGCTAATTCAGAAATTTTTTCTTTATCCTCAATCTTACTTAATACACGGGCATGACCCATAGAAATACTACCATTTTCAACGTATTTTTTTACTGTTTCTGGTAATCTTAATAAACCTAAAAGATTGGTAATATAACTTCTGCTTTTACCAAATTTTTTAGATACTTCTTCTTGGGTTAAACCTAATTTCATAATAATAGCTTGGTATCCCTTAGCTTCATCAATTGGGTTTAAATCTTCACGTTGAATATTTTCAATTAAAGCAATCTCCATCATTTGTTCATCATTAAATTCACGAATAATTGCTGGAATTGTTTTTAATCCGGCGATACGAGCTGCCTTTGTTCTTCTTTCACCAGCAATTAGTTCATAACCATTAATACTTTTTTTAATAATAATTGGTTCAACAACACCATGTTCTTTAATAGATGCTGCTAACTCATTTAATGATTCTTCATTAAAAGTTTTACGAGGTTGATATGGATTACTACGAATTTCATCTAAGTTAATTTCCTTAATGTCATTCTTGCTTGCATTACGAACGATATCTTTTTCAAAGTTATCAAAATTAATATGTTCATTTGTAAATAATTGTTCTAAGCCTTTACCTAATGCTTTTCTCTTAGTTTCCATCTCTCTTAATCACTTCCTTTGCTAAATTATTATAAGCTTCTGTAGCTCTACTTTCAGGATCATAATAACAAATTGGTTTACCATGACTTGGAGCTTCTACTAATCTTACTAAGCGAGGAATAATGGTGTTAAATACTTTGTTCTTAAAGTAACTTTTTATTTCTTCAATTACTTCAAGTCCAATATTAGTACGACCGTCTAACATTGTTAATAGTACTCCTTCAATTTGTAATTTAGGATTAATATCACTTTGAACCATCATAATTGTTACCAGTAATTGAGTAATACCTTCAAGAGCATAATACTCACATTGTACTGGAATAATTACCGAATCACTAGCAACTAATGCATTCATGGTAGAAATACCTAATGATGGTTGGCAGTCAATAATTATATAATCATAATAATCTCTTACTTCTGCTAATTTATTTTTTAATTGTTCATTTTGACGGAAAGTATTATCATCTAGCATCTTCTTAACGAATTCCACATCGATACCAGCTAGATTGATAGTTGACGGAATCATATCTAAATTATCAAATGGCGTTTTAATGATTGCTTCATTAATCGAAATGTCACGAGTAATAAGATCATAAACATCATGAACGATTTGCGTATTAGTAACACCCAATCCAGTTGTAGCATTGCCTTGACTATCTAAATCGATAAGTAACGTTTTTTTACCTAATTTACCTAAAGCAGCTGCTAAATTAATACTAGATGTTGTTTTACCAACACCACCTTTTTGATTAACTAAAGATATAATTTTTGCCATAACTTCACGTCCATTCCGTTCACTTATCTATTTTAACACATAGATATTTTTTTGTCTTTATAAAATTAATATAATCATTCCAATAACAACAGTAATTAATACTGATAAGAAATTGACTGTGCTATTGTCAATAAATAAGAAGCCACTAATCTTCTTTGTTTTACGATTACAATGTCTTTTTTCTTCAACAATTTTTTTACATTTAGAACATTGGTATTTGTTTTGAACAAAGGCACCTAAAACACTATCAATAAAGGCACCAACAACACCTAAAACCGTTATTAATACAAAGTGGAAAAAGTTAGGATTAATAAGTTCATAGTAAGTAAATGATATTATTAATGCCCCAAATAATGATGCTAGAATACCTAAGACACTAACATCTCCACTTAATTCATTCTCATCACGTTTAAGATTTCTTAAACATATATGATATTTAGCATGTTTACCAATAGTACTTGATAAGGTGTCTGCTAAACATTCAGCAAATCCTGCTGATGCTAAAATAATTAAAATATCATTTTTATAATACGCATACAATAAAACACATACATATGGAATCAAGGTATTAGAAAGAATTTGAATTTCATTTCTTTGATCATCGCTTTGATCATCAGTAATAATACTAAAGATTTTATCAACAATGTAAAAAAGGAAAATCATCAAAAACATTGGTATACCACCATAATACGCTAAACCAAAGGTAATAATACCACCGGTAATAATACCGCGAGGAGTAATTGATTTTCTAACATATGTTATAAACATAAAAATTAAAGTTAAACTTAAACAAATAAATAATTTCATAATTAATAAAACAGGATATACACTAGCATCGATGTTCCTAATGGAAGCAGAATATTATCCAACCCTTTCTTAGAATATAATTCAATAAATGTTGCAAACAATGCTGTTAATAAAACATACACATAACTTGGACTTTTAAGAGTTATTAGCAAAAGTACAAGTGCAACAGTAAATATTGTAAAACTCCCTGAAAGTGTCTTGTCATTAACTATTGGTTTAGTTTTAATAATACTAGCAGCAACTGGTGCTAAACCATCACCAAGTGCCATTAAGAAGAAACCAATAAAATAAGCATCTTGAAAGCTATGAAGGAAATATGTAATTAATGCCATTACTGTCATACTAATTGCATAATAAATAGTTCCTAAAGTATTGTTCTCTTTTCGTTCCATTCCTTTAAATATTTTAAATTTATATGATAAAAAATTTATTAATATAAAGGTTGCCGGAATAATTATACTATGAATACTAAACTTTAAATAATGATTAATAATAAAATAAGCAAATGCTACAAAAATATGAATGAACTTACGACTATATTCTTCTTTTTTTAACAAACGACTAATAATGATGATTAAAAAAATATATAAATAAGTAAACAAATAACCTTGTAATATATCCATAGTACCACCATTATCATTTTACCAAAAAAAAGATAATTATAAAAGTAGAATTATAATTATCTTTTAAAAATTTTTGTTTTTTTATTTACTAAATTTTATATAATCTGTTTTTCTTTTTAATTACAACAATTGATACCATTATTGATACTAATAATGCGCTTGTTACAACTAATGAAATAAACATACCAGTATTTGGATTTTTAATATCTTCAGTAGCAGCAGGTGTTTCTTCTACATCACTTGCAGGTGTTGCAGAAGTATTAGATAAATAAGCTGTTAACGAACCATCTTCATTCTTGTCATATTTAATAAAGTATCCTTCAGGAATAGTTACATCTTCAGCATGAAATCCTGTTCCTTCACTTGCTTTTCTGATAATTTCACCTTTTTGAATAATCGTTCCATCATAAAACTCTAATAAATCATCGTAATAACCTGATCCAATTGTTCCTTTAGGAATATTAATTAAAGGAGAATCCTTTGTAACAGTTCCATCATTTTTACCAATGATTAATTTATTATTAGAATAAACAAATATTCCTTTACTATTTGGTGCATTAATTGTACCACCATAAATAGCAACGCCGCCAGATGTTCCTTCAGCAAAATTGTCTGGATTTTCAGATACAGATGTAAATGATGCAATAACATCTTCTGTTGAATTAGAATTAATAGTTCCTCCGTTAAATTCAATTAATGATGTACCACCAATTGAATTAACAAATGCATAATAATAAGGATTAAATGTACCATCATTAACTATTATTTTACTTAGACTAGTTAATGAAGATGTACCACCAATTCCAACTGCATATGTTGTATTTTCAAACATATTTTTAGCTTTTTCAGTAGTTGTAAATGTTCCTCCATTAACTGTTAATGTTCCTGAATTACCAAATAAATAATTATGATGACCATCTTCAGTAAATGTTCCTCCATTAACTACCATGGTTCCACCCTTATTAGCAAACGCGGAAACATATATACCAGAATTAATAGTTACTGTTTTTCCTGCATTATTTACTATTTCAAATCCTAATCCAGTTCCAGCTAATACTTCAACATCGTTAAAAATTGCTGTACCATCATTTAAGAAACTTGAACCCCAAGAAGTATTATTTACTAACTTACCATTTTTAATAGTTACCGTACCATTATTTGTTGTTCTACCTGATAATGTATGTTCATTTAAGTTAATAACAATATTTTTGTCTTCTGGAATATCCATATGTGCCATATATTCTGTTATAGTATAATCAGCTTGTAATACAATTTCTGCTCCTTCAGTTGTTGCGGCAGTAATAGCTGCTTCTAATGTTTCGTATTCGTTATCACCAATTTTAGCAACTGTTTCAGCTGATACAAAAACTGGTAAAGCAATTGCAAGCACCAATAAGTATTTTAAATTTTTAATCAGTTTCATTAAATCCCTACTCTCTATGATAAGAATACCATAAATGAAATAAAAATGGCAAGTTTTTTTATTTATATATAAATTTAAAAAGATAATCATTTGATTATCTTTAAATTTTATATAATTTATTTTTCTTTTTAATTACAACAATTGATACCATTATTGATACTAATAATGCGCTTGTTACAACTAATGAAATAAACATACCAGTATTTGGATTTTTAACATCTTCTTCAGTTGATGTAGGAGTTTCTTCACTAACACCATCAGCTGGAGTTGTAGCAGGGGTATTATCAGGTGTTGTATCAGGAGTAGTATCAGGCGTTGTAGTAGCTTCTGCTAAGGCATATGACATTATGAATCCGTCATATCCACCCATATTATTTTGTCCATTTAAACTTGTTTGTGTTTCTCCAACAAAATAATAATTATTATTTAATGGACTTACCGCAAAATCGGTGATTCCAAATTTATTACTATTATGTTTAAATTCTTTTTGACTGATTAAATTTAAATCGCTATCAAGTACATTAATATATGAACTTGTAGGTATAGTTGGTCTTGTTATAAAATTTAAGATGTTGCTATCACTTAAAACCATAGATTCCATGTTATGCGCACCAAAACCAACATTATATTCTTTAACAATTTCAAATGCTGAGTTTAATTTATATAATTTAGAATTACTTAAGCTTGATATTACTGAAACAATGTAGCCATCTGTAATTTTTTCAATATCATAAGTTCCAACAGAAGGTACATCAGTATCGATGGTACTAGCAGTTGTTCCATCATTCTTATTTACAAAATAGAATACTGCTTTGCTAGAAGCATGACCACCAAATAAATAGTAATTATCAGTTTCAACGAATGAATTAACATTCGTAAGTTCAACAGTATAGCTAACATTGCCGTCTAAATCAATTTTGTGGATTTCATTAGACATTGCATAATTCATTACTAATATATGATTGTCTGTAGTTTTGATTATTTCTAAGTGACTTTTTTCTCCTTCATTACCAACGCCTTGACCAGTTAAGCCCATTCCTTGGCTCCAAACTTTTTCACCAGCAGTTGTTACTTTAGCACAAAACGCTCCAGAATGTGACCCACATACAATAAAGTTAGTGTCATCTAATACTAATACTTGCGATAAAGTTGTTGCGCCTGGATTAGCACTATAAGCAATGTCATCATATCTATATTCATGAATTAAAGTATTATCTTTATCATAAATAGCAATAACTCCCATGTTCACAGGTTCATCTAAATTAGTAATACCACGATATGTAGATTTAGTATTACCAACAACAACATAAGATCCATCACTAAAGAAATCAATATCGTTTAACACATCGTCTTCAGAACCGCCATATAAAGTTCCTACTTTTGTATCAAAATATTTTTCAGCATTAACCATAATAGGCATCACTAGTATTGCCATTAACATTACAGCTAAAAATTTAAGTCTCTTCATTTACTTCCCTACTCTCTACTTTAAAGTATACCTCATTATTAGTATTGACTCAATCATTTTTTCTATTCAAATAAAAAATAGCATGTTAATGCTATTAATTATTAGTCATCATATATGTTTGAACATGTTCACGATATGCTTCTTCAGCTTTTTCATATTCTTCATCCGGTATTGCATAAGAATCCAAAGGATCTTCATGGTTAACAGCTTCTACTGCCTTTTTACGCATAGTGTTTCGATACATTTTTGAAGCTTGTTTTATTAACTCTTCTTTAATAGCTTCGGATTTCTTTTGCGCAGTATTATCTACTACCTCATTATTATCATGTTGATCTTCTTCTAGTATTTCGTAAGCTTCATCCGGTATTGAATAAGCATCATATGGATCAAGCGGATCATTTGATTGAACTTTTTCAACTTGTTCATAATCATATAACGGATTATTACTTACCGTTTCATTTAGTAGGTTTTCATTACTAGATATAACCATTTCACCATGTTTTTGCAAGTTTAATCTATACTTATACCCCGTTCCAGCGGCATCAGGAATAATGGTGGCACCAAAGATTACGTCATCACCAATAATCCCTCGGATTTTATCATAATCATTCCTAAATCTTTTATAGAAGATATAAGCTTCACGGAAATTACTATATTGATTAATTGCTTCATCATATATACCTTCATTACCTAAACCGTCACGGTTTGGCATTTCATATTTACAAGAAGTACGTAAATTATAACTATATAACATTAAAAAGGATAAATGATAATCAGTTATCTTACTCGTATATAAAGCAGTCATAATAGTTAATGCTTGATAGTCTCCAGTAGCATCTTTAAGTTTTTTCTTTAAATCATCAACTAGCTTCTTACCATATTCTTTATCACCATCACGATTAATTTCACCAACTAATGCTGCTTTATAAGTCGATGGTCTTCTCTTAACAATTTCACCTGCTACATAATTGATTGTTGGGTCATCAAAAATAACAGCGCGATAACGTGATTCAAGCGGTGCTAATTTAATACTAACCGGTTTAAATATCATAATTTGATTGATATCATCCATGAACTTAGCTTGACTACGATAACCAGAAGTTAAATAGTCCGCTTCCCATAGTGAAACCTTGCTGTTTTTACCAACAACTATTGAACTATTAAACATTGGAATGTTTAATACATCCACCTCTTCTGGCTTTTCACCACATATATAAATCTGATATTGGCGACTTACACTTCTTTCTATCATTTTTTATAACCCTCCGTTTTGTATTTACCGCAATCAATGAAGGCTTCATACTCAATATTACTTTTAGTTTCGATTACGGTTACATAACCAACACAATTATTATCATTAACTTCTAGTTTTTCAATGTATTCATCAGTTTTTAAATCTTTAATATTAACTTTAAGCTTCTTAGTTTCTTCATTAATCAATTTATTATCATCAACATATTTTTCACATGCTTTAACTAGCTTATTTTCAAAAGCTTGGTAATCTTTTAATTTTTTATTATAAGTGAACCCAATAAAGGTTAAAACACCTACAATTGAAACAATCATCATTCCCCATATTATGGTCATTGACTTCATTCGTTCCATAATATCACCTATTCATCACAAGATATTTTATTTTTAATTACAGCATTTCCGCCTTCATAAACAACCATAACATAGCCTTTACAATCATCACTTATTTCTAAGCTTGTTTCTTCTTTTAAGGTATCAAGTGAGATCATTAAGTCATATGGTGCATTTTGAGAACCAAATTTTTTATATAAATATTCATTAACTGCCGATTCAATTTCAACATTTCGATTCTTATCAGCTAATCCACCATATAAACGCAATACATAAAATGTAGCTACTAATAAAAAGAATAATAACATTCCAATTAGAAGAAGCATTTCTCCTAATCCCCATCCATGATTATTTTTCAATTTAATCACCTATTCTAATTTATTTTTGACTTGCTTTTAATTCATCTATTGTCTTTTCTTCAATAAAGAATGGTCCAAATTGAGTAGCTTTTACGCCATCACGATCATATTTAAAGAAACGGTATCCCAGACCATCACAACGATATACCGTACCATCATCATACTTTTTAGTTTTTTCATTTATACAGAACAATAACGCTTTATCATTTACCGCTTTATAATAATCTATTACCACGATTGCAACCCAACAACCGATGATAATACATAGTAACATTCCAATTAGTTTTTTTACCCTTTTCATCTTAGAACACCTCTATATGTATTATAAACTATTAAACACAAAAAAAACAATAGATTAAATCTATTGTTTACATTAGAATTAAGCTAATTCTACAGTAGCTCCAGCTTCTTCTAATTGAGCTTTTAAAGCTTCAGCGTCAGCAGCAGGAATATTTTCTTTAATATTTCCACCTTCATCAGCGATCTTCTTAGCATCTAATAAGCCTAAGCCAGTTGCTTCTTTAATAACTTTGATAACTGCAACTTTGTTATCACCAGCAGCTTTTAAAACTACAGTTTTATTTGCGCTACCAGCGTCTTCAGCAGCACCAGCAGCAGGTGCAGCAGCTACAGCTACAGCACTAGGATCAACACCTAATTCTTCTTTCATTAAATCAACTAATTCTTTGCATTCAAGAATAGTCATTTCTTTTACTGAATCAATAATTTCTTTTGCACTTAATTTTGCCATTTAAAATCTCTCCTTTTCTTATTTACTTTCTAACCCTTCAGCATATAGGTTAACTCCAATTGCAAATTCTTTTGCATATTGCATTAAGCCAGCAGCAAACATTGTAAGTAAGCCGTCTCTTGATGGAATACTTGCATATTCTTTAATAACATCTAAAGAAGCTATATCGCCACTGATTACACCAACACGGATATCAAGCATACTGTGATCTTTTTGGAAATCTGCTAATACCTTAATTGGTTCTAATAAATCTTTACCAAATAACATTGCATTTGGTCCTTCTAAGAACTCATCAACATTATAGTTAAGTTCATCCATAGCACGTTTAACTAAAGTGTTTTTATAAACTTTAACTGTACCATTAGCATCTCTTAGTTTTTTTCTTAAATCACTAATGTCATCAACAGTTAATCCTTGGTAAGTAAAGATAATAACAGATTCACTACCTTTGATCTTGTCAATAATTTCATTAACTGTTTCAGTCTTTTGAGCTAAGATTTTTTGACTTGCCATATTTCTCCTCCTATCAGGTTTAATATATAATAAAAAGCTTTCTCCAAAAGAAAGCTTACTAAAACAAAAGATTTTAATAAGATTTCCTCGGTAAGATAATTTTTAAGCATACGCTCTTACTGTCTTTGGTAATCGCTTTTTATATCGATATTATAGTTTGTTAATTATTAATTGTCAATTGAATTTTTATCAATTTTAATGCCAGGACCCATAGTAGCACTAATTGAAATATTTTCAATGTAGTTACCTTTAACTGTTGTAGGTTTAGCTTTAACAATTACATTAATAATATATTTTAAGTTTTCTGCTAATTTATCTTCAGTAAATGAAACTTTACCAATGATTGAATGAACATTACCAAATGTATCAGTTTTATATTCAACCATACCTTTTTTAATGTCTTCAATTGTTTTAGCAGGAGTCATTGTAACTGTTCCAGTCTTAGGATTTGGCATTAAACCTTTAGGTCCTAAAACTTTACCAATTTTACCTAAAGCAGGCATCATTTCTGGAGTAGCGATAATTACATCATAATCAAACCAGTTTTCAGTTTCGATTTTATTAATTAAATCTAAATCTCCAACGAAATCAGCACCAGCATTTTTAGCTTCAGTAGCTTGTTCACCTTTTGCTAAAACTAAAATCTTTTTAGATTTACCAGTACCATTAGGTAATACAAGTGAACCTCTTAATTGTTGATCAGCTTTTTTAGGATCAACATTTAATTTGAAAGCTACTTCAACAGTTCCGTCAAATTTAGAAAAAGATGTTTCTTTAACTAATTTAACTGCTTCTTCGATAGTATATAATTTATTTTTATCTACTTTACTAGAAGCTTCCACATATTTTTTACTAGCTTTTTTCATTTTTATTTCCTTTCTAATTGTGGTTTATTAGCGGATAAATATTTATATTTAAAAAATTATTCTTCAGTTGTTTCTTCAGTCTTTTCATTAATAGCTTCAACTTCAACATTTTGAGAACCAGCTTTTGCTTCTTCTTCCATTTTCTCGAATTCAGCATCACGTTTTTCTTGTTCTCTAGCTTCAATTTCAGCTTCATGAGCTTGTTCTTTTAATTCTTCATCGTTTACGCCTTCGATAGCAACACCCATATTACGAGCAGTTCCTTCGATAATAGCCATAGCTCCTTCAATATCATAAGCGTTTAAGTCAGGTAACTTAGTTTCTGCAATCTTCTTTAAATCTTCTTTAGAAATAGTTGCAACTAATTCATTAGCACCTTTGCTTGAACCTTTTTTAATTTTAGCAGTTTTCTTAATTAAGAATGCTGCAGGAGCAGTTTTTAATACAAAATCAAATGAACGATCATCATAAACAGAGATTTCACAAGGAATAATATCTCCCATTTTATCACGAGTTGCATCATTGAATCTTGTACAGAATTCTTGTAAGTTGATACCAGCAGGGCCTAAAACTGTTCCAACTGGTGGAGCAGGTGTAGCTTTACCAGCTTCAACTTGAAGTTTAATTTTCTTTACGACTTCTTTTGCCACGAAAA